>JAFGRF010000122.1 GCA_016935295.1 Caldifarciminota bacterium
ACCAGCATAACGTCATTCAGCCCGATACCGTCAATATGACATTTTCGCTGCGGCATTACCCTATGACATTATCGCTGCTGCTTCACAGTTCGGCGCGCCTCATTTGACTCTGTGTTGACTTTCCTTAGAATACGTTTCTATGTCCAAGCGCATTGAGAGGTTACAGGAGTTGCTGCGCCGCGAGAAACTGGATGGGCTCGTGGTCGTGAACCTGCCGAACATCCGTTACCTGTGCGGCTACACCGGTTCCAACGGGCTGATGCTCGTCACCCGCCACGACGCCTGGTTCTACACCGACTTCCGCTACAAGGAGCAGATCCGGACCGAGGTGAAGGGCTGCCGCAAGCGCGTCCTCACGCGCGACCTCGTCTCCCATCCGCCGCCGGAGTGGCTGCGGCTGTTCAACCGACTCGGAGTCGAGCAGGACCACGTGACCCTCAGCCGGTTCGCCCAGCTACGGAAGCGCTTCCGCAGGGCCCTGCTGGTAAAGGCCAGCGACCTCGTGCGCGAACTCCGCCGGACCAAGGAACCGGTTGAGGTTGAGATGATTGCCGCAGCCCAGCGCGTAACCGACCGCGTATTCGCAGACGTGCTGAAGATGGTGAAGCCGGGCGTGCGCGAGCGCGACCTGGCTCTCGAGATCGAATTCCAGTTCCGCAAGTGCGGCGAGGTGGCGTTCGATTCCATCGTCGCCTCCGGCCCGAACTCGGCCAAGCCCCACGCAGGGTTCAGCGACCGGAAACTGAGGAAGGGCGACGCGCTCACTTTTGACATCGGCTGCCGGGTCCGCGGGTACTGCTCGGACATGACGCGAACGGTATTCGTCGGCAAGGCTCCGGCCAGGCTGCGTCGGGTGTACGAGGTTGTCCACGAGGCCCAGCGCCGCGCCCTCGACACCATCAAACCGGGCACTCCGGTCAAGGCCGCCGATGCCGCGGCACGCGACTACATCACCAAGCAGGGCTTCGGCAAGCAGTTCGGCCACAGCCTGGGCCACGGCGTAGGCATCGAGGTCCACGAGTTGCCGGCGCTGGCCGCCACCGGCAAGGAGACGCTGGCACCGGGAGATGTGGTCACGGTCGAACCCGGCGTATACCTGCCGGGTACCGGTGGCGTACGCATCGAAGACATGGTGCTGGTCACGAAAACGGGATACCGCAACTTCACCCGGAGCGGCAAAACCGTGCTGGAGCTCTAGCCCGGGTCGGAGCCCGGCCGGTAATGACGAAGCGCCAATGACCGTTCAGACCCCGATGCCCGAACAGCAGAACCCGGGATTCGGCGCGGCCGTAGTCATTTTCCCTCTTTCGCCATTGACCGGGAACTGGCTATCGAGTGTTGACCATCCTTCACGGAGGCAGTATTGATTACCCCCAACGAATTCAAGTCCGGAGTGCTCATCAAGTACAAGGACGGCATCTACCAGGTCATTTCCTATTCGCGCAGCCGCACCGCGCAGCGGCGTGCCCGAGTGCTGGCCAAACTCCGCAACATCGCGACCGGCGTCCAGATAGAAGAGAGCTTCGAATCCGAGGCCAAGTTCGAAGAGGTCGATATGGAGCGGAAGAAGGCGCAGTTCCTGTACCATGACCACGTCGGGTTTCATTTCATGGACACGTCCAGCTACGAGCAGTTCGCCCTGACCGAGGAGCAACTCGGCGACAGCGCGCTCTACCTGAGCGACGGCCTTGAGATCGATGTCTCCTATGTCGAGGGCCGGCCGGTCAGCGTGGAGGCGCCGATGTTTGTCGTGCTCGAGGTCGCCGAGACCGAGCCGAACTTCCGCGGCGACACGGCGACCGGCGGCGGCAAGCCGGCCAAGCTCAAGACAGGCCTCACTGTAAGCGTGCCATTCTTCGTGAAGACCGGGGACAAGGTCAAAGTCGACACGCGCACAAACACCTACGTCGAACGCGCCTAGCGGCAGACCAAATGACCAGCGACCAGTTCCCAGTGACCAGTTGCCGGGCTGCCGGACGTCGAGTCACTGCCAACTGCAAGCAGCAAACTGGTAACTGATCCGTGTCTCTTCCCTTCAAGAAGGTCCTCATCGCCAACCGCGGGGAGGTGGCGCTACGCATCATCCGCGCCTGCCGGGAGCTGGGCGTGCCGTCGGCCCTGGTCTACTCCGAAGCCGACCGCGACTCGCTGCCCGTGCTCGTTGCCGACGAGGCAGTCTGCATCGGCCCGTCGCCGGCCCCGGACAGCTACCTGAATGTCTCACGCATCCTGTCGGCATCAGAGATCACCGCGGCCGACGCGCTCCATCCCGGCTACGGCTTTCTCTCCGAATCGCCGGAGTTCATCGAGGCGGCCGAGTCCTGTAAAGTGAAGTTCATCGGTCCTACCGCCGAGACCATGAGGCTGGCCCGGGACAAGATCCGCATGCGACAACTGGCGCGCGGGGCCGGCCTGGAGGTCGTGCCCGGCTCCGAAGGCGAGGTCGCGACTGCGGCCGATGCCGCGAAGCTGGCCGGCGAACTCGGCTACCCGGTCCTGGTCAAGGCTGCAGCAGGCCGCGCGGGCACGGGCATGCGGCTGGTGAAGCGGGACAAGGACATAGAGACCGGGTTCCGCATGTGCCAGGCCGAAGCCAAGGCAGCTCTCGGCGACGGCCGGGTCTATATCGAGAAGCACCTCGCCAACGCCCGTCACATCGAAATCCAGCTGCTTGCCGACCGCAAGGGCAACGTCGCGTTCCTGCCCGAGCGCGACTGCTCGGTCCAGTTCCGTTACCGGAAACTGCTTGAGGAAAGCCCGTCGCCGGCGGTCAGCGCCGATCTCCGGCGAACGCTCGGCAACCGGGCGCTGGCAATCGGCCGGGCCGTGAACCTGACCAATTGCGGCACGGTCGAGTTCCTGATGGACGAAAAGGAGAACTGCTTCTTCCTTGAGATCAACTGCCGGCTGCCGATCGAGCACGCGGTCACGGAGGCGGTAACGGGCATTGACATCGTACAGCACCAACTTCTATCGGCTGCCGGCGAGGAACTGACCCTGCCGACCGAGCCGCCCGCGCCTCGGGGCCACGCAGTCGAGTGCCGCATCAATGCTGAGGACCCGGATGCCGGATTTGAACCGAGTTCCGGCCTCGTGACCGAAGTGCGGATGCCGGGCGGGCCCGGTATCAGGGTAGACTCCTACCTCACGCCCGGCTACGAAATACCGACGCTCTATGAAGCGCTGGTGGCCAAGGTCACCGCTTGGGCGCCGGACCGGCCTCAGGCAATCGCACGGATGGCCCGGGCTCTGAGCGAGACTGCCATCACCGGGGTGACCACGACCGCCCGGCTTCACCGCCGGCTGATGGAAAGCGGACGGTTCCGGCGCGGCAAACTCGGTGTGGGGATGCTCGACGAGGAACTGGCAGCGTGAGAATCAGCGTTGCACCCGTCCCCCGCCAGTTCGCCGGCACCGAGCCCGGTGCGGCAGTCGTGATGATTGATGTGTTTCGCGCCTCGACCACGATTGTCGCAGCGCTGGCCGCTGGCGCCCGGTTCGTGCTGCCCGTCGCGGATGTCGAGCAGGCGGTCAAACTGGCCGAGCCCTACGCTGAGAACGAAGTCCTGCTCGGCGGCGAGCGCGAGTGTCAGCGCATCGACGGCTTCCAGCTCGGCAACTCCCCGCGGGAATACACGCGGGAAATCGTGGCCGGCAAGATCGTCATACTGACCACGACCAACGGGACTCAGGCGCTCGCCGCTGCCAAAGACGCCGACACCGTTCTCATCGGCAGCTTCGTCAACTTCGGCGCTGTCGCCGACGCGGTCGCCGGCAGCAAAGCCGTCACCATCCTGTGCGCGGGCAACAACGGCAGGCTTAGCCTTGAGGACTTCGCCTGTGCCGGCGGATTGGTGGACCAGCTGGCCAAAGGCCAGTTGCAGCTCGACGACGCTGCTCTGGCTGCCCGGGCGGCATACCGAAGTCTCAGAACCGGCTTGGCCCGGGTCCTCACTTCGACCGAACACGCCCTGCTCCTCGCCGACCTCGGGTTCGGCGCGGACCTCGACTTCGCCCTCAGAGTCGACTCCCTGCCAGTCGTGCCTGTTCTCAGCGAAGGAAGAATCGCTGCACTGCCATCTTGACTTGCCGCCAGTGCATCCTAGCATTATCTCTTGGCATGGAATGGTCAGTTCGTCACTGCCCGAAGACCGTACGGTGCGGGCACGGCCTCCGCAGCCGCGCCGCAGCACACAGCACCCTTGGATTCAGCCGGCTGTCAGTTGAGCACTTGCCTCATGCACAGGAGAGGTAGTTGCCGGCGTTGCTGACCCGCATTCTGCGACGGACTGACGCCGGCCCGACTCTGGACCTGATTCCCTTCGGCCCGGACTATGACCTGTCGGGAGACCGAGTGACCATCAACTCCGGACCGCTGGCCGGTTCCATCCTGCGCATCGAGCGCAGCGTGTCGGATACCAAGGCCGACTTCGCGTTCTTCGAGATGTTCGACACCGCCGCGCCCATGTCTACACCGCGGCCGCCGGCAGTCGAGCATCCGGTAGCCCACTGCCACTTTGACCGCAACCCTGACACCGGCACCGAGACTCTGTGGAGCATCTTTGTCCGGTTCGACTACCGGCATCGGGGCCTGTCCACGCTGCTGACCCGCTTCACATTCCGCGAGCTGCTGGCTGCCGGCAGGCGCCACTGGTTTGAAATCCGCAAGCTGATGCGGGTAGACACCGAGGGACGGAGTCAAACCCAGGCCCCAGGAAGCCCGAAACCAGAGAACCCGCAACTGCCCCGCGTCTCGCTCCACAATGTCGGTCTCGGTGTCGTCGCCCTGCGGCTCGGGTTCAGACCGAAGCCGGACCTCGAGCGCCTGCTTGCGTCGGGCAACGTCAGGGCAGTGCAGGCAATCCCGACTGACCCGCCGCATCCGCCCGGCCTGCTCCTACGACTCGAGAGCCTGCCCGGCCTCCTGGTTGCCGCACTGGTCGACACCGAAACCGGAAGGCCGCTGACCGATACCGGTGAGTACGAGCGGTTCGTCAGCCCGAAGCAACTGCTCAGGCAGGCGCTCGCCGGCCAGGCAGTCATCGGCAACATCGACTACATCCTGTCGCGCACGGCTGTCGAGTCGTTCGCCGCGCGGTTGGCAGACGACCACTCCGAACTCCGGCGCTTCACCGCCGCGCTGCGCCGCGGAACCCAGCGCTGATGCCGACCAAGCTGAGGCTCGAAGCGCACCGGTCGCTCGAAATCTCCAGCGCCGTGCTCAGTCCCGCGTTCGGCTGCGGCCTGATGCTGAACAGCCTGCCGCGGTTCAACGCCTCCGATCCCATGCACAACGCCATGGCGAATTATGGCTTCGAGAACCTTTCTGCAGACAAAGCCGCGCAGAAGATCATCGAGAACTCGGGACTCCTGAAGCAGTTCTACGATAGTGCCTTTACCAACAAGACCCCGCTGCGCCAGAACTTCAAGAGCGTCTACGGACACCTCGAGGTGTTCATGGCAATTGACGCAGCCGCCAGGAGTGCCTGGTTCGTAGCAGACCCTGCCAACCGCATGGCGCTGGTCAACTACTACCGTGACGCGGTAGCGCTCGGCCTCAAGCCACTCGGCATAATGCTGCTCGGTTCCACCGTTCGCCTCACCACGGCCGGCTGGCAGAACCTGCATGACCTGCTCAGCGACAAGTTCTTCGGTGCACACCCGGGCATCCAGCGAATCGAGATTCTGAGCGTGGAGGGCGGGGCCCGCTATCGGGCCGGTACGCTCGGGGTCGGCGCCAGCTTGCTGAATCTCCGCGATTTCCCGGAGGTCGCGGCCACGGTCGGGGCGGCTTTTCGCAGCACATCCTAGTAACCCGCGCGGATGGCCGACGAGCCCCACAGCTTCATCACCGGCAACCTCTGGCTGAAGCTCAAGGAGGACGTTCGCGACTTTCGGATCTTCAACGCTGAAGACCTCGCCTGTGCCGCCTACTACCACATCCGCCGGGTTCTGCTTGCCCAGACCGGCTGGTCCTGTCGCACCAACCCGCCCCTATCGCACGAGAACCAGCCCCCGCTGCCCGCCCCTGACTTGGCCCTGTTCACGAGTGGCAAGTTGACGGCGCTCTTCCAGCTCGAGTTCCATCTCACGCCCGGCATGGCCGGCGGCTTTCCGACCGCAGTTATGAATGAACGAATGGAATCCTTGCGCCGGGCCGTGGACGACGCCGACCAGCCGCGCGCGGCTGGTGCCGCACGAGTAGGTCGAGGCTACCTCGTTGCCGTCTACGATACGCAGGAGGAATGGTTCTTTCCTGACCAGGCAGCATGGGACCGGCAGTCCTGTTTCTGGCTGCCGGTCAACTGCCGCACCTTTGCCGATTACTCCGAGTGGCGCCAGAAGTGGGACCGGATTGCCCGGCTTTCGACTCACTAGTCCCCTGACACCCATCGGAGTCAGACGGCCTGCGCGCATGCCGGCCGGCGTGCTGTTGGTGGCGTCCTGCTTGGCGTTCGCCCTGGCCAGCATCCCGATAATGACTGTCGACCAGGTGAAACCGGGCATGAAAGGCACCGGCCGGTCGGTCTTTTTCGGCACCGAAGTCAAGGAGTTCGGGGTCGAGGTCGTCGACATCATGCACAACGTTACCCCGCGCGGCAACCTGATACTCTGCCGTTTGTCAGGGCAGGACCTCGAGCTGTCCGGCGTCGTTGCCGGCATGTCGGG
>JAFGRF010000123.1 GCA_016935295.1 Caldifarciminota bacterium
TCCCGTCCGGAGTCGACGAAGCCCAAGGTGAAACCCAAGTGCGGAGCGCTCGGAGCCGGGCAACGGTTTTCTGTGGGCGCGTACTTATCGACTGCTGCAGTGCGGACATCTACGATGGTTCCGGTCGCCGCGTCTTCTCCGGTTCCGGCCCGATCGATGTCCGGCTACCGCCCGGCATCTACTTCGCGCGTGTAACAAGAAAGGACGATCGGCTTGTGACCGGCACAATCACGGTCGTCCGATGATCCTCCTGCTGCTCGTCGCCGCGATAGCGCCGCTCGACAGCGTCTATCAGGCGGGCGAATACGAGAACGTGGTGCAACTCGCGCCTGGCTTCCTTGCCGATTCTGCGCGCACCGCAGCGGATTCGGTCTTCGTGAGCAGAATCTATGCTTCTGCGCTGGTAGCGCTGGGCCGCACCGATGAAGCCGCAGCCGTGTTCCGCCAGCTCTTGATCAAAGACCCGAGTCTCACGCTCGATCCGGAAATGGTCTCGCCCAAGATCCGCGCTGTGTTCGAATCGGTGAAAGCGAAGGCGCTCATGCCGATCCCGGCACCGAAGAGCACGCCGGCCGAGACCATGTACCTGCGACAGCCAACGCCGCTGTCCGTGCTGATCCCGGGTCTGCACCAGATACAGGCTGGCCGGTCGGCCGCGGGCTACGCGCTGGCTGGCGCGACGGCGCTGTCCCTCGTCGGGCTCGTTTTCAGCCATGTCGCGTACAATGACGCCCGGGCCGACTACCTGCAAGCGTCCTCGCCGCAGGAGATCTCCGACCGCTACCGTGACGCCAACAACTGGTCGCACGTCCGCGTCGCCCTGTCCGGAACGACCGTGACATTCTGGCTGACCGGTTTGATAACCGCGCTGCGGTCCCCGTGAAACAGCCTCCCACCGGTGCGCAGTAACTGCGCACTTCAGCGGGCGTCAGACTCCAAGTCCCAAGTTCCGGATTCTCGACTCCCAGCCTGCAGCTGGAGGCCTGTGCCTTGCGGGTGATTGGCTGGCATGCTAGTTGCTGCACCGTGGTGCGTGACACCGCGTTCCCTCGCCTCCCCTGAATGGCAGTCACTTGCGGCACTCGGAACGGCAGTGGCTCGTGCAGCACAGCGGCCTGCCTCGGTGTCATGTCTATCGTCTGGACGCTGCCAATTCGTATAGTCCAGCCGGTAGTTCAGTCCTCAAGATAGAGGGCTCGGTCGGAGAGAGGCGGTGCGGTAATCCCTGCTGCGCGCCGCCTCTCTACGCATTTCCGCGGCTGACTGCTCAGGGCGAAGCCCTCCGCGCGCAGAACGCCAGGCCAACGCACCATGTTTGACCCCGAAGACGTCCCCGCTATCCTGTCCGCATCAAGGAACCTCCCAGGTCGTTGACGCCGATCGCCGCCTGTGGGATGCTGCTGTTTCTGCTGGTGGCACCGGGAATCGGCGGGACGCTCAATTCGGCATTCGCGCTCGCGGGTAGCAACGCCCCACAACTGAAGCTCGCCCTTTCCAGCTTGCCAGCCGAGCAGCGTTCGGCTGCCGAGTTCCTGCTCACGAACATGCCCGCCGTGGATCTCGTGCAGATGCCCGCATCGATGCTCGACGAGAATATCTCGCTTGCGTTCAAGGCCCGGGAATCACTCCCCTGGGGTGCAGACGTACCCGAGGAGCTCTTCCTTCACTACGTGCTCCCCCATCGCGTAACCCAGGAACCGCTGTCCGACTGGCGCGGCATGTTCTTCGACTCGCTCTATCCGCTCGTGCAGAGCTGCACCTCGATGACCGAGGCCGCCATGCAGGTGAACATCTGGACCGGACGCAAGGCGACCTACAAGCCCAATGCCCCGCGCGACCAGGGACCGCTCCAGACCCTGCTTTCCGGTTGGGGCCGGTGTGAGGAACTGGTTATCCTCTACGCTGATGCCTGCCGGGCCATCGGAATTCCGGTTCGAGAAACCTATACGCCCTTCTGGACCGCAGGCGACGGCAACCACGCTTGGCCTGAAGTATGGATTGACGGCCAGTGGTACCCGGCGCACGCGTTCGAGGCAGTTGACTCGCAGCATTTCCGGTTCAAGAAGGACACGATACGAACCGCATACGTCTTCGCCGTTAGCTACGGCGTACCCGAAGGTGCCCCGAACGTGTACCGCCGCGAGCCGGGCTGCGGAGTCCTCAATGTAACGGAAAACTACACGCCATCCGGGCTGCTGCGCGTCTCGGTCACGCGGTCGGGAAGAGCGGCTGTTGGAGTGCCGGTCTGCGTTTCGGTGTTCAACAACGGCGCGCTCCGACCGGTGGCACGCGACACCACCGACGCAGACGGCTCGTGGACCATTCCAACCGGAGTCGGAGAAGTAGTCGTCACGGCCGGCTCGCGAGCCGACTGGTGCGGCTCAATCGCTCGCATCACGGCTCGCGACACCACGAGCATCAGCCTGGACCTCGACCACCCGCAGCCGCTACCCGAGCAGTTCTGGCTCTGGTATCCACTGACCAAGCCATGAAGACGACCCTCCTCATCCTGACGCTGTCGGTGTGCGCTTCGGCGCAGCCGTTCGCGTCACCCCAGGACCCGTCGCTTCTGGCACTCGCACCGGATTCGCTCCGCCCCGCCTTCGACTCGGCGCTGCTTGACGCCGGGCAGAACTGGTACGAGCTGGCTCTTGCCATGGCAGACGCCCGGCCCGAGCACCGCAGCGAGGTGGTATGGCTCATCAACTCCATGCCGCACCTCGACCGCCTGGAAATGACCGGCGCCGTTCTCCTGGAACACGTCGAGTACGCGCATATCAGTACGGCCTCTTTCCGGTACCGTGCGCCCGATTCGCTGTTCCGCGACTACATCCTGACCTACCGGGTGTCGGACGAACCGGTCACGGCCTGGCGGAACCTGCTCTACGACCGCTTCGCGCCCATGGTCCGAAAACAGAAGACCGCTGCCGACGCGGCTCGAATCGTCAATCGCTGGCTTGCCGAGAACATTCATGCCGCAAAGCGCGGCTTCTTCGGCCCGATGAAGTCTCCCGAACTCGTGCTCTCTTCCGGCTCGGGCACCAGCGAGGAAATTGCGGTTCTGGCTGCGGCTATCCTCAAGTCTGTCGGAGTCCCGAGCCGCCGGGTCAAAATCCCGTGGCTCGGGGCTGAGGACTATGACGCGAGCTGGCTCGAGGTCCACAGCGAAGGAAAGTGGCTTCCCTGCTACCCGCTCGAGCCCGAGGCATTCGGCGACTTCGGTTGGCTCGATCGTAGTAGAGATGACAACATCACCGTGGCAGTCGCGACGACGGCGTTCGACCGACAACTCGTGTCGCCAGGCTACACGGCGGGCGCGCAGGTTCGGGTCCGTCTGACGGCAGCCGGAGTACCTTTGCCTGATTTCGGCAACTTCGCCATCAGTGTCTTCAACGCAGGAGCTTGGCGGCCACTGGATGAGCTGAACACGTTCACCGACTCCTCCGGCGCGTTCGACTGCTTCCTCGGCAACGGGCACTACCTGTTGGTCGCTGGCCAGCGCGACCCGCGGGGTGACCCCTACATCGTGACGCGGGAGTTCGAAGTCGAACCCAGCCGGGCTTTGGACATAGCCCTTGACCTGACCGTGCCGGCAACGGAAGCACCTCCCTACGCGAGAACATCGGACTTCACCAACCTCTTGCCCAACACTGCCGGCGGCGTATCATCCACCCTGCCCCCGAGAGGAGAACCGGGCATCGTTATCAGTTTCGACCCGGCCCTTCCGGTCACGCTTCAGGCATTCAAAGCAGTCCAGCAGCTCTACGAGGATTACGGGAAAAAAGGGCTCTACGTGCTCGGTATCGCGCACGCCGACGTGGATGCGGCTAGGTCATTTGCCCTCAAGAACGGCATGACCTTCGCTGTCGCGTGCAAACCTGGACCCAAGGCCGACGCCCTCGGCGCGCTTAGCCCCGAGAACTACGGCCACATCGTCGTGTATGACAAGGACGGTACCATCGTGCTCCGCAAGGCCCGACCACGCCTCGGCGACATCCGGGAACTGAACCGCAAGACCGCGGCGCTGCTGAAGTAGCCGTCAGTGGCTATCCCCCGATGTGCAGCTGTCCCGACCCTTGTCTGAGAAAAGGGTAACATGAACAGCCTCGCCTCGCTCGTGGACAGAATCGAGCAGCAACGGTATTCCGGAGAGAGGATTCTCGCCCGCGACCTCCTGGTTGCGGCGCGGCAAATCGCCTCACGGCAAGGCCTGCCTGGCTCGTACGCCGGGATGTTTGCCCCCACCAGAGCCGACTTCCGGCGCGGATTCCGCGTCTTTACCGGCGAGCCGGTTCGTTCCCGCGCCGCGATTGCTCACATTCTCGGCGAGGAATGCTGCCGGCTGCTGCTCGAACTCGACGTAGATGACCGAGTGGTTTCAGAGGCCCTGGCCCGGGCTGAGAACGAAATGTTGGAACGGCTGAGGTCGGCGGAGCACGCTGGCTTCTACTGCTGTGGTATCTGCACAGTGTCCTTCTGGCGCCACCTGGCAGCGGGCGGGCTGGACAGCCCTGTGCCCCGATTCAGAGACGGCCTGCGGGTGCTGAAGAGCTGCCGGTCCGAGAGCGGCCGCTGGAATCGATTCCCGTTCTTCTATACCCTGCTGGCGCTGACGGAAATCGATCTGGCAGAAGCCAGAAGAGAACTGCTCTGGGCCGCGCCTGCCGCCGAACGCAGCCTGAAGGTGCTGCGCGGAACCGGCCGCCTCCCGACGCGGCGGCGGGCCGTGCTCGAGCAGGCCCTCGCCCTCGCCGGCTAGTACAACA
>JAFGRF010000124.1 GCA_016935295.1 Caldifarciminota bacterium
ATCCACCACGTGGCATAGGTCGAGAACTTGAACCCCTTGCGGTAGTTGAACTTCTCGACCGCCTTGATGAGGCCAACGTTACCCTCTTCCAGCAGGTCGGCGAACTCCAGGCCGCGATTCGCATACCGCTTGGCGATGGAGATGACCAACCGCACGTTGCCTTCGATCATCTTGTCTCGCGCCGCGAGAATCCGGCTCTCGCACTGGGCAATCTCAGCCAGCACTTTTCGGACGTCGGCGGTATTCCGGTCCAGGAAATCGTGGCATTCTCGCAGCTTGCGCCTGACCTCCGTGATCTCGGGCGTGCCTTCGCGGCCCTCGGCCTTTGCCACCAGCACTTCGTGCGCGAGCCCGAGCGCCTCGGTGCCCTTGGCCTTGAACTCGTCAATCAGGTTGTTGATCAGGTGGTGCTGCAGCGAGAGAGTCTGGACTCGACTGAACACGATTTTCTTCGAACCGGCTATCTGCTTGCGCACGGACGGCGACTGCTTGCGCGTCTTGAGTTTCTCGATCTTGTCCGCCTGGCGCCGGATATCGCGCAGGCAACGTATGAAACGCTGGCGATCACGCCAGAGCGCCTTCTTGTCGAAGAGGCATTCGAACTCCACACGCGCGATCTGGTCCAGCGACTTGGTGCCTTCCTCGATCGACCAGCACTCCTCGACCAGCCGCCGCATCATCGATATCGGGTCGAACAGGTACTTGATGATGCTCTTGTACCCTTCCTCCATCTCCTTCGAGTAGCGGATCTCCTCTTCGCGCGTCAGGAGCGGCAGCTTGGAAAGCTCGCGGAAGTACGATTTGGTCGGGTCCTCTGTTCGCTGGATTATCGGCTTGGGCCCCTTCTGGATGGCAGCTTCCGGCTCTTCGGCGCGGCTCTCGGTCATCAGTATGCCGCTGCGGATGAGACCGGACACGACCTCTTCCAGCCGGTCGGTTGACATCAAGACATCATCGGGAACTAGATCCTCCAACTCATCGTAGGTGATCCGCTTGTCTCCTGAGGCCTTTTCGTACACGGTCTCGAGCCACGGTTCGCGCTCGGCCGTCTCCGAGGATTTCCGCCTGCCGGGTGGTCGACCAGGCCCGCGTTTACCGACAGCCGGACGTTTGGTCCTGGCCTTCGCGGCCGGTGGCCTGCCCGGGCGCCTGCGCTCCTTCTTGCTCTTCATTGGCGCGCGCTCCTTTCTCGCGTGACTTCCTGTAGCAACCTGCATCTCTCTTTCTGCAAATCCTCGACTGCCGTATCATCGCCGCGGGCATCGGCCTCCTTCAGCCGACGGTACAGCCAGTCCGCACGGAAACGTCTGACCCGTTCGCGGAACTCGCCCGGGGTCGGCAGGTCACTGAAAGTCCACGCCGACACCAGCTTCCGCACATCGTCATCATCGATCAGGCCGAGCACCAGCCCGGCGTTGAAGCCCGGATCATCACAGTGGTCAGTGGCCAGCCGGGCAATCGGCCGCAGCTTCTCATCCTCCAGAATATCCGCCAGCCTCAGGTCGCGCGCGATCCGCGCCAGTTCCTGAGTCTGGATTGCCGACCCGAGTAGCTTCTCCTCCACCCCGCGGTTCACAGTCTTTCTCGCTGCTCCCGGCTTCTCCTGCCCGGCGCTGCGCAGCAGGACCTGCTTGCTCACCCGGAATCGGTCGGCAATCCGGTTCGCGTACAGCTCGCGGGTAGCGTCGTCGCCGATCAGACGCAGAAGCCCCACCAGTTCGCCCAGGGCGGCCCGCTGCTCGGCAACTCTTGCCAGGTCACGGCCGGCCAACACGAACTCCACCCAGTCCTGACCGGCAGCGACGAGCCCCAGCAGCTTCTCCTTGCCGAACTGACGTACGTACGAATCAGGGTCTGCGCCGTCCGGCAGCAAGGCAATCTGCGGCTCCACCCCGGCGGCCAGCAGGATGTCAAGCGCCCTGCGGCAGGCCTTGCGGCCGGCCGCGTCGCCATCGAAGCAGACCGTGATGCGCTGATTGTAGCGCCGCAGCAATTGCGCCTGGCCCGGCGTGAACGCCGTCCCGAGCGGCGCCACCACATGGTTGATGCCCGCATTCACCAGGGAAAGCATGTCGAAATTGCCCTCGACCAGAACCGGTATCTGCTCGCGAATGTATCCCTTGGCCTGGAATATGCCGTACAGGCTGTCGCCCTTCCTGAAGATAGCGGTCTCGGGCGAGTTCAGGTACTTCGGCTCGCTGTCATCCAGCACCCGGCCGCCGAAACCGATGACCTTACCCGACAGGGAGAAAATCGGGAACATCAGCCGGCCATGGAACCAGTCCACTAACCCCTCGCCCCTCGACCCTCGCCCCTCGACCGCTCGCAGCAGTCCGGCTTGAACCAGCACCTCCTCCGCCCATCCCCGCCGCTTGGCCTGGCCGCGCAGGATGTTGCCCGCCGGAGCAAACCCGAGCCTGAACCTGCGCACGGTCTCCGCGCTAAGTCCCCTGCGTTCAACGTAGGCGGCAGCAGCCGGGGTCTTCGGAAGCTGCTGTTCAAAGAACTGGCAGACCTGCTCGCAGACGCCATACAGCGCCTGGTTCCTGCCCGACGCCTGCTCGGTCTCGACCGTGATACCGATCTTCTTGGCCAGGAACCGCACTGCCTCGGGAAACTCCAGTTTCTCCGTGACCATGACGAAGTTTATTGCCGTCCCGCCTGCCCCGCAGCCGAAGCAGTGGTATGTCTGCCGCTCCGGGTTGACATGGAACGACGGCGTCCGCTCCGAATGGAATGGACAGAGTCCTTTGTAGTAGCGGCCGGCCTTCTTCAGGGGCACGTACCCGCCGATGAGCTGCACGATGTCGGTCTGGGTCCGCACCTGCTCGATGACCTCCTGCTTAATCATGCCTCTGCGCAGCTCCCTGTGCTGCTGCCAGCTTCACGATCGTCACGCCGCTGCCCCCGGCCGCCTGCTCGGCCAGGTTGACCGACTCCACCCGCGAATCCCGACGCAGCCTGTCCCACAGAGCCCGTCGCAGCACGCCGCCGCCCTTGCCGTGGACAATGGTGAGGTCGGACGAACCTACCATGATCGCCTCGTCGAGGAACCTGGTCACGGCGTCGTCCGCTTCTTCGCGTGTCATGCCCCTGACATTGAGCCGCGTGTCAAACAGGTAGGGTTCCTCGGACGGCACGAACTCAGGCTCCGGCTTCAGGTCGGCCGGTTCGACCAGCCGCAGGTCGGCTACCGCCAATTCGACCTTTATCTGGCCGAAGGCCACGGTGGCACGTGTGTCTCTGACGTCAATGACCTCGCCCTGCCGCCGGAAAGTGTGCGACTCGACATGGTC
>JAFGRF010000125.1 GCA_016935295.1 Caldifarciminota bacterium
CCTTTGGCGTCCTGCCGGTTCCAGGTCAGGCTGTAGTAGCCCGGCTTCTGTTCGCTGTTCGCCAGCGTTTTCACGAGCCTAAGCCGCGACGCGGCAATCGGCCAGATTGTCGGCGGCGTGTCAGACGGTGCGTGTCAGCAGACTGAACAAGCGCCCTTGACACGCTTGAGAGCAAAAATCTGGGAAGTGTCCCTATTTTCAGGCCGTCGTGTTGACTTCTGTCACCGCCAACCGTACAATCGGCTCACAACCGATGATTCCAACGGATGAGTATATGTAGTTGGCAAATGTCAGATTCCGGACAGCCAATGACCGACAAGAAATGGGAGGTCCTGTGAAGAGGTCGTTCATACTCACGCTGGCAGCAGCAATGGTACTCGTGGCCGCATGCAGGAAGAAACCGATTGTCGTCGAGGCCCCGTCCGGCCCGGAGTGCGGGAGTGTGGGCGCGGTGCTGACCTTCAGCAGCTCCGCGACCGACCCGGCCGAGGAGAGCGTGTCCGTCCGGTTCGACTGGGGCGACGGAGATACCTCGGGATGGTCGGCATGGCTCGCCAGCGGCGCCACCATCACGGACTCGCATTCCTGGTCAGCGCTCGGGACCTACAACCTCCGTGCGCAAGCGAAGAACACGGCGGGCAACATCTCAGACTGGTCCGGAACGCTGGTTGTTCCCATCGTGCAGACATGGACCCGCACGTTCGGAGGCCCGGGGAACGACTATGGAGCTGCGGTCGTGGTGTGCGCGGACGGCGGCTATGTCGTGACCGGTACGACGTACTCGTTCGGCGCCGGGCTTTGCGATATCTACTTGGTCAAGACCAATGCTGCGGGCGACACGGTCTGGACCAGGACCTTCGGCGGCGCCGACTACGACTACGCGCAGTCGGTCCAGTCGACCACAGACGGAGGGTACATCGTCGCGGGAACCCTCGGCAACAACGTATATCTGATCAAGACCGACTCCCTTGGCAACAAGATCTGGCACAACACGCTCGGCATTGGTCAGCACATGGAGCCCGGCCAGAAAGTGCTGCAGGCAAAGGACGGTGGGTACGTGGTCCTGGGCCGGAACAACACGGTCTCCACCCTCACCAAGACCGACGCATCCGGAAACCTCTCCTGGGTTGCACACATCGACGTCTACGGCGAAGCCGTGATCGAAACCGATGACGGCCGCTTCGTTGTCGCCGGCGACGTCAAGGAACCCGGCACTATCTCGCTGTACGACGTCGGGCTCGCCACCGTGGATGCGCTCGGCAACCAGGTCTGGGCCTACGCCTACCCGAGGCCCGGCAGCCCTGATCACGGCTGGGCCCTCCAGCCGACCGCGGACGGAGGGTACCTCATTGCCGGCGAGTCAGGCGGGCGAGTCTTCCTCGTCAAGGCGGACGCAATGGGTGCTGAACTCTGGGTCAAAGAGAGCGGCGGACCGGGCGACGCCGCGGGCCGTGCCATCCAGGCGACCGCGGACGGCGGCTATGTCATCACCGGCTATGTGGTCAACCAAACGACCATGGACGACATCTACCTGCTGGGGGTCAACGCGAACGGCGATTCCTTGTGGGCAGCGATCTACGGCGGAGCCAACGATGACTTCGGGTACTCGGTCAGACAGACAGCGGACCGCGGGCTCGTCGTCTGCGGCTCAACGCGTTCCTACGGCGCCGGTACACAGGACATCTGGCTCGTTAGGACCGACGCACGCGGGAATGTCGAGCAATGACCCGTATCCGGGGCATTCAAGACTGCGGCCTGCAGCCAAGCCGCAGTCTGTAGCCGGGAAGCCGAGCCTATCTGAACAGGCTGAAGCGGACCTTCACGTATTTGTCCGGATGGGCCTTGATATCGGCAATCAGGCCCTTGAGCTCGTTGTTGGTCTGGCGCACCTCTTCGTAGAGCTGGTTGGAGCTGACGAGTTTGCCCGCGGTCGAGCTGGTGTCGATGAGCTGCACAAAGGTGTCGAGCCGGGCTGCGAGCCGACCGAGGTTGCCGGCCGTGCTCGAGAAGTCACCCGTGGCGTTTGCGAGTTCGGTACGGATGACGGCAACCAGGTCATCAGCCGATTTGCTCAGTTGGCCGCTGAGCTCAGTCGGGTTGAGCTCGGTAAGCAGCCGGTCGAGCTTGAGGAATGTCGTTTCGAGTTCGAGCGATTCGTTGACACCCTTGAAAACGTAGCCCGGAGCGGCCGTGCCCGAGTCACCGGGCGTGACCATCAGGTAGCGGTCGCCGCCCAAATAGCTGACCGAACGGACCGCGAACCGCGTGTCGGTCGTCGGCTGGAAGTCGCGGTCGAGTATGACCCTGACTTCCACATGGTTGCCGGCGAGGTCGATTCTGGCGACTCTCCCTTTCTCGATACCGAGCACCTGCACCGGATCGCCAACTTTGAGTCCGGCGACGTCGCGGAAGGTAACGGTGTAGGTGTGGCGGCCGCGCCCGGATACGCGTCCCGAGAACCAGCCGTAGGCGAAAATGGCGAGGCCGATACCGCCCAGAACGAACGCAGCGACGATGACGTCACGAATACGCCTGTTCATAATCTTCCTTTCTTACGTTGTCGGCGCGGACCAGCTTTGCGGACCGGAGCATATAGGTCTGGTCGGCGAGCAGGTGCGCGGCTTCCAGGTCGTGCGTGACGATGACCTGCGCGCGCCTCCCCTGCTCGCGCAGCTCCCGAATCATACCGGTCACCCGCTCGCGAATCGCCGGGTCGAGCCCGGTCGTCGGCTCGTCGAAGAACAGGATGTGTGGGTCGGCGACCAGAGCCCGGGCAATGGCCACGAGCCGCGTCATGCCGCCGGATAGCGCGCGCGGGTAGAGCCCGGCGTGCTCGGCCATACCCACGCGCCGCAGGGCTTCTTCGGTTCGGCTGCGGATTTGCGCGCGGGTCAGTCGAGTCGTCTCTTCCAGCACCAGGGCCACGTTCTCGGCCACGGTCAGGGAGTCGAAGAGCGCCCCGCCCTGAAACACGTACCCGAGTCCGCCGGTCAGTTCCCGGTTGTCCGCGAACCGGCCGAACTGAATCCGGTGACCGTCGTGGAAGACCCGGCCCTGGTCCGGCCGGAGCAGCCCGGCCATTATCTTGAGCAGCACCGTCTTGCCGATGCCGGACGGCCCGAGTATAGCGGTAGTGGCACCGTCCGGTACTTCCAGATTGACATCGTCCAGCACGACGTTGCGCCGGAACTGCTTGCTGACCCCCTCGACCCGTATCATTCGTTGAAGAAGATGAGCGCCACCAGGAAATCGACCAGCAGGATCAGCACCGCGGAAAGCACGACCGCACGGGTCGTGGCCCGGCCCACGCCCTGCGCGCCGCCCTGGACGTTGAATCCGTAGTAGCAGCCGCTGTTGCCGATGAGCATCCCGAACAAGGCGGCCTTCACGATCCCGCCGGTGAAATCGCGGAGCATGAAGAAGTGAGTCACACCGTAGGTGAACGTGCTCGCCGGCACGTCCAGCATGCTCGCTGAGATGATGAGCGCCGTAAACACCGCCACGACCTCTGTCACGACCACGAGCAAAGGCAGGCCGACAGTCATCGCCAGAATTCTCGGCAGGCAGAGGTAGCGGTAGGGGTCGACACCCATCACATCGAGCGCATCAATCTGCTCGGAAACTCGCATCGCGCCCAGTTCCGCGGCGATGGCCGAAGCCGAGCGGCCGGCCACGATGAACCCGGTCAGCACCGGCGCGAGTTCGATGAGCACGATTCTGCCCACTCCCATGCCGACGAAGTACTTGGGCACTACGCCCATCAGTTGGTAGCTGGTCTGGACTGCCGTGGTCAGGCCGATGAAGACCGACGTCAGGACAATCACCGGCAGGGCGCCGACGCCGTGAACCGACAACTGCTCTATGAACCGCGACCAGGTCCGGCGCAGGTCCCACGACCCGACCAGGCACCGGGCCAGGAACGCCAGATAGTCAATTGGCGCAACCAGTACTCGCACGCGCGGTATGTTAGCTCGACTCTGCCACAAGTCAATCGTGCCGGAATCCACCAGAAGCGACAGCACGGCCACGAAGGCACGAAAGACACGAAGCGAGCAGCGGCAGGACGCTGGAAGTCCGTTTCACTCCCTCTTCGTGTCTTTGTGGCAGTCTGCTTCGGGTTCAGAGTCCGTCCCGGTGCTTGACTTGAGGGGCACCCGCCCTAGAATCCGTCCGTGGACACAGTCATCGAGCGAATCGGCGCCTCGGTCGGGGAAGAAGTGACCTTGGCCGGCTGGGTATACAACAAGCGTTCGTCCGGCAAGGTCAGGTTCGTGATTCTCCGCGACGGGACCGGCGTCATCCAAAGCGTGTTCCTGAAGAACCAGGTACCGGAAGCGGCCTTCGAACTGGCCGACGCGGTCACGCAGGAGTCGTCGGTGGAGATCACCGGCACGGTCCGCGAGGAGAAACGGGCGCCCGGCGGGTTCGAGCTGACTGCCACCAACCTGAAGCTCCTCCAGCTCGCCGAGCCGTACCCGATCACTCCCAAGGAGCACGGCGTCGAGTTCCTGATGGAGCACCGCCACCTCTGGCTGCGCTCGGCCCGGCAGCACGCGGTGCTCCGCATCCGCTCGGAGATAGTCAAGGCGATGCGCGACTTCCTCGACGACAGCGGCTTTGTCCTGGCCGATACGCCGATTCTCACCCCGGCCGCGGGCGAGGGCACGACCACCCTTTTCCCGGTGGACTACTACGGCGAGCAGGTCTACCTCGCCCAGACCGGCCAGCTCTACAATGAGGCAATCGCCGCGTCGGTACGCAAGACCTACTGCTTCGGCCCGACCTTCCGCGCCGAGAAGTCGAAGACCCGCCGCCACCTGATGGAGTTCTGGATGCTCGAACCCGAGGTCGCATTCCTCGACCTTGCCGGCGACATGACCTTGGCCGAAGAGCTGGTCGCCTATACGGTCCAGCGCGTGTTCGAGAAGCGGAAGCCGGAACTGGCCACGCTCGAACGCGACACGACGAAACTCGAAGCGGTGAAGGCGCCTTTCCACCGTATCTCCTACCACGAGGCCATCAAGCTGCTGCAGGACAAGGGCAAGGAGATCAAGCTGGGCGATGACTTCGGCGGCGATGAGGAGACGATGCTGGGCGAGGCGTTCGACCGGCCGGTGATGATTCACCACTACCCGGCAGCCATCAAGGCATTCTACATGAAGCGCGACGTCGCTGACCCGACGCTCGCCCTCGCCTTTGACATGATTGCATCGGAGGGCTACGGCGAGATCGTCGGCGGTTCGCAGCGCGAGGACGACTTGAAGGAGATGCAGCAGCGCATCGCGGAGAACAAGCTCCCGCCCCAGGCCTACGAATGGTACCTGGACGTACGCCGCTTCGGTTCGTTCCCCCATTCCGGGTTCGGGCTCGGCCTCGAGCGCACCGTGGCCTGGATTTGCGGGCTCAAGCACATCCGCGAGACGATTCCGTTCCCGCGCATGCTCGAGAAAGTCTATCCGTAAGCAATGACGAAGTAAGAAGTCCGAATGACCAACAGCCATGCGCCGGCGTTTGCCAGCCTGCGCCCGACGCTGGACTAAGGAGGCGTCATGCCTGAAACCAAGGTTGGAGTCATAACCCACTACTTCGGCAAGCCGGGCGTCGCCGTCATGAAGGCGACCGAGGCCCCGATTGCGGTCGGCGACAAAATCCACATCAAGGGCCACACCACCGACCACACGCAGGTCGTCGAATCACTGCAGATCGAGCACCAATCCGTGCCGCGCATCGAGGTCGGACAAGATGCCGGCGTGAAGATAGACTGCCACGCCCACGA
Organism: Caldifarciminota bacterium; assembly: GCA_016935295.1. Lineage (GTDB taxonomy): Bacteria > Hydrothermota > Tepidihabitantia > Tepidihabitantales > Tepidihabitantaceae > UBA2258. The sequence goes on from JAFGRF010000125.1 coordinate 5,777, forward strand.
GCACGATGAGGTATTCAAGGTCACGGACTAGCTATTCGGAAACTCGCTAAAGGACTAGCAAGGAGAAACATGCCAAGAAGCAAGATCAAGGTCCGCCGCATGCGTCATCGCCGGGTAGTCAAGGCCCGTCGCCGCAAGGACGCACGCAAGCTCGCGGCCAAAGCCAAACCCAAGTCCTGACCCGGGCAGGGACATGACCGAAATCCGCGGCGGATTTCGGATCGTGTCCCGCTGTCGTCCATTGCGAAAGCTCTTCCTTGCGTCATTCGGCGCGCACGACGCCGGCGAGCGCCTGCTGAAAGCAGCACTCGCCACCGGCGTCGCGCCCGCTGACATCCTCTATCTCTGCCCCAGCCCGCGCCGCAAGGAGCAGGCCAAGGCCGAACTGCTGCGGCTGAGCGGCAAAGAGGCGATTGTGCCACCGGTATTCGCAAGCCTCACCCTACTCGCCCGCGACCTCCACGACCGCTTCGGCTCGGCCCGCCGGCTCCTGCCTGAACTGAAGCCTCTGCTCGTCCAACGCATCCTATCCGAGGAAAACGCAAGCAGCAAGCCTCAAACCTCAGGCAGAAGCAAAGCTCGCCCCTCGCCCCTCAACCCTCGACCCGCGTCGATTGGCTACGCGCGCGCCGTTGCCGGCTTCATCACCGAAGTCCGGCGCTACGTCCCGGCCGAAGACCGCTCCGGGCTGGGTCCCAGGCTCAAGGAGCTGCTGGTCGGGTTCGAGAAACCGCTGGCCCGCCTGCTCGAATGCCTGGAGTGTCTTGAGAGCTACGAATCCGAGCTTGGCCGGCTCAACTGGACCGATGACGAGGGAATGCTCGCGCAGGCGGTTTCACGCGTAGCCCGGGCCAAGCTGCCGCCGGTGCTCGTGCTCGACAGCTTTGTGGCGCCGAACCGGCTCGAAGCCGACCTGATACATGCCCTGGTCGAGAACGCCGCGTCCGTGCTCGTGCTCAACTATGGCAGCGACCCCAGAGACCCGGACTACGCGCAGCCCGAACGCTTCACGGAATTCATCCAGTCCCTGGGCGGGTTCGAGACCGAACGCATGCCTCTCCCCTCGCCCCTGCCCGCGCCGGAGTTCCTGCAATACCCGGACATCGAAGAGGAAGTCAAAGGAATCTGCCGCGCCATCATCGCCCGGCCGGGCGACACCCTAGGGACCTTCGTCGCCGTTCCCGCTCTGGCCGAATTCGCGCCCCTGGTCAAACGCGTGTTCGACGACTACGGCGTACATGCGACTGTGTACCCGGAAACGAACCTCTCATCCTCACCGCCGATCGTCGCCGTACTGGAACTCCTGCGCTGCCTCGATACCGACTTCGAACGCATCGCCGCCGCGGCCGCGCTCGGCTCGCCGTTCCTGCCCGGCCTGCTCAAGCTCGATTCCGACCGGGACCCGGCGGCGCGCGACCGGGCCGCTGCCGCGCTGAACCACTACTCCCGCCGCGCCCGCATCATCAAGGGCCGCCAGAACTGGAATAAGCTGCGCGAGCGGGTTCTGGCCGCCGAGGACCGCGAACTGGAGGACGCCGAAGACAAATTCCTGCAGGACGTGCAGAAGCGGGTGCAGCACGCCACGAGGCTGATCCGGACAAGCCTGACCGAGAAGGCTACGCTCGGCACCTTCGCCTCCTCGCTCAAGCAACTGCTTGGTCGGGTCGGGTTCCTGAGCGAGAGCGCGGGAGATGACGCGGAAGCTGAGCATCTGGCTGACCGCAAGTCGCTGTACGACATCCTCGACGCCATTGCCATGTTCGAACTGGAGTTCGGCGGGCAGAGCGATACGCGGGCTCGATTCATCAAGACGCTGGTCTACCTCGTTGAGAACGCGAGCCGTTCCCCGGAAACGCCACCTGCCGGAGTCACGGTCGTGGACATGACCGAAACCCTCGGCATCCATCCGCGCCGGCTCTACTTCTGCGGCCTGACCGAAACCAGCCTGCCTTCGGCCTACTCGGCCGACCCGGTTATGCCCGACCGCGTGCGCAAGGCGCTCGGCATGCCGGACCTGGACTGGCACCAGGAGCACGAGCGGTTCCACTTCCGCCGCACCCTCGAAGCGCCGCTGGCCCCGCCCGTCCTGAGCTATCACTCTGCCAAGGACGGCCAGCCGGTTCTACCCACGCCATTCCTCACGCTCAAACCGATTCCGGCGCCGAAGCCCGAAGCCCTCTACTCCGAGGCCGAGGAACAGGTCGCCCGGGGCGAAGCGGCGGGCAGGACCTTTGCCGAATCCGCGCTGCAAGTTGACTTCTCCGCGGACCGGGAGGTGCTGGCGGTCCTGGCTGCGGATTATGGCCCGGCCCGGCCGGTCTCGGTCACACAACTGGAACGGTACAGGCGCTGCCCGTATGAGTTCTACATTGACTACATTCTCGGTATCGAGACGCCGGAGGAACCGCGCTACGACATCGACGCACGTCAGTGGGGACTCGTAATCCACCTGGTCATGGAAAAGCTGTACCGGGACGGCCCGGTCGAGCCGGAGAAACTCGAAGCTGCCGCGCTCAAGGCGCTGGACGCCACGCTGGCCGAGGTCGAACTGCCCGTGTTCTGGGCCGAAGTGACCCGACGCGTATTCAGCGGACTCCTGCCGGAAATCGTCCGCTGCGAGACCGGACTGCGCGAAGGCGGGTTCCTGCCCGGCCGCGCCGAACTGAGGTTGCGGGGCAGACTGACCGAAGACATCGCTCTTAAGGGCCGGGCTGACCGCGTGGACACATCGGGCAGGCTCTTCCGCATCCTCGACTACAAGACCGGCTCGCCGCGCAACATCGGCGGAAGGGCCGTGCTCGAAGGCACCCATCTCCAGCTCCCGCTCTACGCGTGGCTCTACGCGGCGGAGCACGCGCAGGCCGTGCC
>JAFGRF010000126.1 GCA_016935295.1 Caldifarciminota bacterium
AGCGTTCCTTCGGCTTCGTAGTCTTCGGGTTTTCGCCCGGCTTCTGCCAGCTTGCGGATAGAGGTGAACTCGACCGCGGCCGTGCCGATGCCGGGAAACCGTTGCTCCCCGAATTTGCGCAGGAGCCAGATTGCCGCGATTTCGTCAACGTGCGGCCGCTCGTGGGTCAGAATGCGCTTGAAGATCACGATGAGCCAGAGTAGCCGAAATGGAATGAGCCGTCAACAGAGTCGGGGACAGCGGATAACGCAGAAGTCCGGACACGGGATTGCACTACAAAGACGCCAAGGCACCAAGAGGGCGCCGAATCCTCTCGGCTCTCCAATCCCCAACCTCAATCCCTGGCACCTGCCTGGCAGAGAACAGCAAGGGCGGGCTATCCGCCCGCCCTGTGCCAGACCGAGCCTGGGGTCCGGCTACCTGCGGTCGCCTCCGCGGCCGCGTCCATGTTCACCGTCGTGGGGTCTCTGGTCTCCCGGCCTCCCACGGTGATTCCTGTCGTTCTTTCGGTTCCAGCTGTAGTGCCGGCCGTTCCGCCAGCCCCAGTGCCAGCCGTTGTCGCTATGTCGCCTGGGACCGAGCACGACGACTCTCGGACGGACGACCTTGGGTCGCACGACTATGGCTGGCCCGCGATGATGGCCGAAGCCAAGCCAGCACAGTACGGAACTCCAGAACCGCGGGTGACGGCGCGCCGGTCGGGGCGGCGACGCATAGGTCGCACTCGAGAGCAGCAAGAGGAGGGCTGCTACGGCGATGATACTTCGCTTCATGTTTGCTCCTTTTTGACGGTGACCATTCGACCCCATTTACCGCGGGCCGGCCTGCTATATTCCGGGCTTCGTGGACTAGGCGGGCAGGACGATGGCGGAGGTGGAGTATTCCGGCACCATCTGGAAGCTACGGGTCAGGGTGACACCGATGCGCTCGGGCCGGAGCAGGGCGAATATCTTCTTCTGTTCGGAGAGGTCCGGCCAGACCGGATACCCGGGGCTGTAGCGGATGGTCTTCTTCCAGCCGGGCAGTCGCGGCAGGCGACTTTGGCAGTACACGGCGAGAACCTCGGTCAACTCGGCGGTCAGACCGTGCAGCAGGAACTGGTCGCGAATTCGCTTGAGTCCAGCCAGCTTCCGGGCCTGCTCTACCGCGCGCTCACCGGTGGTCACGACCTGGAGGGCGACGTGGAGGCGTCCGGTCCCGTGTCTACGCTGCAGGCGGCGGGTGAAGGCGGGCGCGAATTCAAGCCGCGTCAGTTCCTGGCCGGTGCGCGGATGGACGACCACCAGTTCGCTGCCGCTGATGCCGGCCTCGAACATGCCATACACCATCACGCCGTGCCACAGACCGCGCCTGTGTCCTGCGGCAAGAAGCCTGTCAAGCAGGCCCTCGGCCTCCAGCCGCGCTGCCTTTGTCGGCCTCGGCCCGAGCATCCGCCAGCGCCTGCGGAACAGCTGGTCCCGATCCAGCAGCTTCGCATAGGTGCGTACGTCGGCGTGGACTATCTTGGTCAAAGCTCGAACGTACGCGCCGACGATGCGGGGCTGATTCCACATCGCCGCCTCGCCGGGCGTCGGCGGAGGACCGACAACGGTTCTCCCCCGCAAGCTCTTCTTCCCGCTCGCGCGCGGCCGACTCGATCCAGCTCGGGTGACGGTCTGGATGATTCTCAGTCCTTCGAGCGCGTCCTTGGCGTAGTGCACCTTCCCAGAATACTGCGGCTGGAGTTCCTTGTCCACGAACGCACGGGTAAGCGCCGCGCCGCCGCAGATGACCGGTGTGGTCAGGCCGACGTCGGCGAAGGCCTCCAGGTACTCCTTCATCGCCCGCGCCGATTCGACCAGCAACCCGGAAAGGCCAATAGCATCCGGCTGGTGTTCGTGCGCCGCGGCAATGATGTCCTCAGGCGTCTGTCGCACGCCGAGGTTGATCACGTTGAACCCGTTGCTCGATACGATCATGTCCACGAGGTTCTTGCCGATATCGTGGACGTCGCCGCGCACCGTGGCAAGGAGCAGTGTGCCGCGCCTTCGGTGGCTCCCGGCAGGCAGGTACGCCCTCAGGACGTCGAGCGCGGCCCGCACCGCCTCGGCGGACCGGAGTACAAAGGGCAGCTGCATCTTCCCGGACTCGAACCTGCGGCCGACCTCGTCCATTGCGGGCAGCAGTTCTCGCGTGATTATCTCGGTAGCCAGCCGCGTCTTGAGGCGTTCACCCACGACCCGGACGATACCGGTTCTATCGCCGGCAAGTACGCAGTCCCTTGCCGACGGCGACCCGGCTCGTGCCTGCGGCTTTGTTTCTGCCGTGGCCGGCACACCCAGGGCGAGCAGCGCCTCAAGCGGGGTGGCTTTGCCGCGGCTCCGGTTGAATATCAGGTCCTCGCAGCAGTCGACCAACTCTGGTCCAAGCGCGGCCAGCGGCTCGATTCTGCCGGCGTGGAGAATCGCGGCGTCAAGTCCGTGTTCGACCGCGTGGAGGAGGAAAACGGTATTAAGCGCGCGGCGCAGTTGCGGGGCGAGGCCGTGCGAGATGTTGCTGACGCCGAGCAGGGTGAAGCTTTCCGGAAACCGCCGCTTTGCCTCGCGAATCGCCTTCAGGGTTTCAACCCCGGCGTTGCGCAAGGACTCCTCGCCGCTCGCCAGCGTGAACGTCAGGAAGTCGAACAAGACGTCCTGCGGAAGAAGTCCGCCGCGCCGCACCGCAAGGTCATACAGCCGCTCGGCGACGTCGAGCTTCCGTTCGCAGGTCATGGCCATGCCCCTGCCGTCGATTGTCATGAGCACGAGCGCGGCTCCGGTCCTGCGGCAGAGCCGGATCGTCTTCTCGGCCCGTTCCGGGTCTTCGAGGTTGATCGAATTGACAATGCACCTGCCGCCAAGCCGCTCGAGCGCCGCTTCCACTGCCTCGTAGCGGGTGGAATCCACCATCACCGGAATGTCCACGCTGGCATTGAGACGGACCGCGAGTTCCTTCACATCGGCTACCTCGTCGCTGCCCGCGGCCGCGACCGAGAGGTCCATGACCTGCGCGCCCTCGGATTTCTGTTCCTGCGCGGCTGCGACCATGGCGTCGAAGTCGCGGGCCAGCAGAAGCTCGCGGAAGCACCTGCTGCCGCTCGCGTTGGTCCGCTCGCCGACGAAGAGCGGCCGCGGATTCACGCGCAACTTCTGAGCGCTGAAGAGCGAAGACACGCAGGGTACAGGTCGAACCGGTTGGCGCGGCGCGACGCCTTCGAGCGCGTCCTTCAGGTGACGGATGTGCTCGGGCGTTGTGCCGCAGCACCCGCCGGCGATGGCAAGGCCCGGCCCGGCGGCAAGCTGTTTCATGCTGGCGGCGAACTCCTCAGGCGACAGGTCGTAGACCGTACGCCCGGCCTCGACGCGGGGCAGACCCGCGTTGGGCATCACCGAGACGAGCCTGGACGAATGGCTCGCGAGATAGCGGGCTGCGGCAGTGAGGCCATCAGGGCCCAGCCCGCAGTTGAGCCCGATTGCCGCGACCCGGTACGGCTCGATTGCTGCGAGCACGGTTTCTATGCCCGAGCCGGTGAGCGTCCGGCCGTGCTCATTCAGCGTCACCTGCGCTATGACCGGGACGTTGCGGCCGCCAGATTCAAAGGCGTCGAGCGCCGCTGCCAGCGCCGCCTTGAGCTGCAAGAGATCCTGGCTCGTTTCAAGTATCAGGCAGTCGACGCCTCCGGCCAGCAGGCCGTCAACTTGCGGCCGATAGCTCGCGACCAGGTCGGCAAAGGCGATGTGTCCCAAGCTCGGCAGCTTCGAACCCGGTCCGATTGACCCGGCAACGAACCGCGGCCATGACCGCGTCGAGCAGTCGCGCGCCGCGCCCCGTGCGATTTCGGCAGCCTTGCGGTTGAGCGCGAAGCACCTTTCCCCCAGGCCGTGCTCGGCCAGGGTGTGCCAGGCGCCGCCGAAGCTATCGGTCTCGATGACATCGGCGCCGGCCGCGAGGAACTGCTCGTGCACGCTCCGCACGATATCCGGCTGCGTCTCGACGAGCACCTCGTTGCAGGTTCCGGCCGGCACCCCCTGCGCCTGCAGCGCCGTTCCGAGGCCGCCGTCGAAGACGACTATGCGCCGGCGGCAGAGCCGGGTAATCCAGTCCACGGAAGTTCCTCGAGGCCGCTTCAAGTGAAGGTCGCTTTCAGCACCTCGGCCGTTGCCCTGCCCCTGCCCATCGTGTAGAAGTGCAGCCCGGGAACACCGCGCTTGAGCAGCTCACGGCAGAGCCGCGTGGTGAACTCGACGCCGGCGCGGGCCGCGTCGGCAGGAGCTGCCGCATGCGTGATAAGGCTGACCAGTTCCTCGGGCAGGTCCACGTGGAATTCCCGCGGAATTGTGACGAGTTGCCGCGCGCTCGTTACCGGCTTGATGCCGGGGATGATCGGTACCTTGATACCGATAGCGCGGGCCCGGTCAGCGAAGTCAAGGAAGGGCTGCGCCGCGAAGACCATCTGGGTGATGATGTAGTCGGCCCCGGCGTCGACTTTCTCCTTGAGGTGGCGCAGGTCGTCGGCTAGGTTCGGTGCCTCGTAGTGCTTCTCCGGATACCCGGCCACGCCGATGCAGAAGTCGGTCGGCACTGCGTTTTCCAAATCCTCGAGGTAGTGACCGTGGTTCATAGCGGCTATCTGGGCGGTCAGCTCGGACGCAAAACGATGGCCGTTCGGCTCGGGCACGAATTCCTTCTGCCCCGGCGCCGGGTCGCCGCGCAGGACGAACAGGTTCCTGAAGCCCAGGTACTGCAGGTCAATCAGTGCGTCCTCGGTCTCGTACCTATCAAATCCGCCGCAGATGATGTGCGGCACGGTTTCAATCTTGTACCGGTTGTAGATGGCGGCGCAGATACCGACCGTACCCGGGTTCTTGCGCCTTGGTATCTTCCGGGTCAGGCCCGCACCTACATCCTCGTAGACAATCCGCTGCTGGTGATAGGTGACGGTAATGAACGTCGGGTCATAGGGCAGTAGCTGGTCAACCGAGCCGAACAGCTCGGAAATCGACCGCCCCTTCTCGGGCGGAGTGATTTCGATTGACACCAGCGGTCGGGTCCGCCGGGCGATGAGTTCAGGTATCTGCAACACAACTCCTCGGGCGGGAAAACAAAGGCCGCCCTGCATCCGGCGGCTTGCGGGCTGGAAGGTCCTTTTGCCTGCCTGGCCGCATCGGACACAGAAGTGGGGACTAGGCTTGGGGACTAGGCTTGGGGTCCGAAGTCGACCCTGAGCCCTGGTCCTTAGGCCCCAGCCCCTTCTCGAAGTCCGGGCACCGTAGCACCTTCAAGCTCGGTTGCCGTGCCGGCAGGCCCGAACGGGCGCCGGCCGCTCTTGATGCGCCGCCAGTATAACGCAGCCGAAGGCCGATGCAAGCCGCGCCGGAGCCTGCTATTGACATATGCAGCCGGAGAGCTTATCATGGCCTCATGAGACTGGTCGTGATGCTGCTGGCGCTGTTCTGCGGCCTCGCCTCGGCTGCCGGGCCGAGTCTTCTGGTCCGCGTTGACTTCTCATCCGGCAGCGACCTCGCGGCCATCGTTGCCGACGGCGTCGATGTGCTTGCCCGGTTCGACGGCTGGTGCATCGTGCGCGCGGACCAGGCCGGCCTTGCGCGGCTGGATGATTGCCGCGACTGCATTGTGCTCGACGACTATCCTGAGAGCAGAATGTACGTCTTCGTCTCCACTCCCCCGGGATTCGACGCAGCGAGACTGAACGAGTTCGGCGCCGCGCTGACCGGCGACAAAGATGGCGTCCTGCTGCGGACGACCGCAGCAGGCATCGTTGGGCTGCACAGACTGCCGGTGGACTTGTACACGGTCTCGATGCGGCCGATGTACGTCCCGACGCCGCGCGCGGCCGCCCCCCGCGTTCCCAAGGCTGCTCCGGTGCCGGACAGCCTGGTCTGGACCCTGGTGAACCGCGTGAACCAGGATTCGCTGGAGGCACGACTGCGGCGGATGATCGCCTTCCAGACCCGCTACGCCCCGACCGAGTCCTGCTACAGCGCAGTGAGCTGGATGCTCGAGCGGCTCGCCGCGTATGGCTGCGACAGCACCTACCCGGCTGGATTCTTGAGCGGCTATGCGCCGAACGCAGTCGGGATTCGCTTCGGCAAGGTCAATCCGCAGCACATCTTTGCCGTCACCGCTCACATCGACGCCACGTCGCGGCAAGACCCGTACAACTGGGCTCCCGGGTCGGACGACAACGCCTCCGGGTGCGGGTTGGTGCTCGAAGCGGCGCGCGTTTGTGCGGACGTGGACTTCGCGAGCACGGTCTGGTTCATCGGCTTTTCGGCCGAGGAATGGGGACTGTGGGGCTCCGACAGCTTCCTCTATAAGTGCTGGCTGCGGGGAGACTCGATCCTCGCTGCGTTCAACTCGGACATGATCTCGTACGGCCGCGATGACACCCTGACCGTGGTTCACACGACCAGGTACCCCCAGACCGAATCGCTGGCCCGGTTCTTCCTCGCCCAGGCGGATACGTTCACGAGCCTGCAGGTGAAGGATACTGTCATCGACGCTTCGACCTCCGACGAGTATTCGTTCTGGAAATACGGATATCTCGCCATCCGTGGCCGCTACCACGACAAGACCCCGAACTACCATTCGGCCGGCGACACAATCGGCCCGTTCCACTACGCCGACTGCGGGACGAACAACCTGCCGATGTACACGGAGATGGTCAAGGCGGTTGTCGCCACTATCGCGAAGTGGGCCGGCGTGATGCCGTCCGGGGTCGCGGAACCCGAGCAGTGCCCGGCGCCTGCGGTCGCGCGGATCGTGCCGAGCGTTGGACAGGCCCCGGTGCACATTTCTTTCTCCTCCCCGGCATCCGCTGCGTCTGTCTACAGCGCGACCGGCCGTCTGGTGCGCAGGCTGGGTGCGGGGTCGTCCCTGACCTGGGACGGCCGCGATACCAACGGAGCGTCCGTTGCTCCCGGCGTCTACTACGTGCGTACTGCCGGCTCTTCGTCCCGATTCGTGCTGGCCGAGTAGCCAATCCGGAATTCGGGTTTCACCATTCAATCCTCATTGGTCTCCGCCGCCCCCTTCCGACACCAGATGTCTCATGATGCGCCCTTCGCGGATGTCCGGCTCGACGCCAAGATTTCAGCCTGCGAGTTGACTTCGACCCGGAGGGGGGGTAAACTTTTACGGCGAGACATGCGGTTGCCTGGCAGGAAACCGCAACCGTCCCTGCGTGCCTGACTGGAGGCGGTCAGTGAGCAACTTGTTCCGCACCATCCCCTGGTCAGCGGCGTCGTCACGGTCAACGCGCTCCCGGCTTCCGGTTCGATTGGGCATCGACCGGACGGGGTTCCAGGGACTTGTCTCTTCCAATTGGCCGACCGCGGTTCCCTCGACCGCGAAGGTCGTTTTGACCGACTGAAAGCGAGGCGTGACCCCCTCGGCGCGGCCCCGAAAGGGCCGCGCCGCTTCACGTAGCGGGCATGCTCCGAGCCGGCACCGGCGTCGCGGGAGCACCTTGTCCGGACCAGGCACAGAGGAACTGCCGGAACCGAGCCCGCACGACCCAGACTCCGTTTGAGATCAGAAGAACCGTCCTGGACGGCAACCAGTTGCGGACACGTGAAGCCCTTGAAATGGCGAGGCGGACAGGCAGTCCGCCTCGTCTGCCCGCTTCGGGCGTCTTACTTCCGACCTATCCGTCCGCTCCTATTCCTTCCACCTCACGCTCACACCGTTCTTTTTCCCGCTGGTGGTAATCACGATGTTATCGTCCCCGGCCGCGGTCCGCGCGTTCTTTTTCTCTTCCCCGTCATGGTCATCGGTCCGCCAGACCTCGGCCCCGCAGCTATCAGCCAGCAGCGCGATTGTCGCGGCCTTGGGCAGCCCGTGCCTCAGCCCGGCGCAGATGACGGCATACCGCGGCACCGCAGCCCGGACGAACCGCTTCGAGCTTGCGGTCGCCGAACCATGGTGTCCGACCTTCAGCACCGTGCTCGCAAGCAGCGATCGGGGATAGAGTCTGAGCAGCGATTCCTCCACGACCCTGGGCGCGTCGCCCATGAAAAGGAAGCTCGCGGCGCCGTAGCGGATGCGCAGAATGATGGATGAGAAGTTAGTGCGGGTATCGCCCTTGCCGTGGCCCGGGTTGGCGCTGTAGAAGAGCAGCCGGGCATCGAGCTCGCTGCCGAGATTCAGCCTTCCGCCCAGCCGAGGAATCAACCCGGACTTCACCGGGTCGCGCCAATAGGTCGTGCCTTCAAGCGACTCGCGACAGGCCGCGGCCCGAAACGCTCTGGCCGGTCGCGTAGGATGGTCGTACCCGGGTTCGACCGTGTTCAGCACGTGGAAGGTATCGTATATCATCGGCAGCCCGCCGACGTGGTCTGCATCGAGGTGCGTCGCGACTACGTAGTCAATCCGGTCCCCGCGCTTCAGGCCCAGTTGCTTCAGGTACTTCACCGGCCAGTTCCGGTTGTAGCGCGACTCGCCCGCGTCGATGAGAATGCGCAGGCCCTGCCTGGTCTCGTTCCGCGGGTTCCCGTCATCCGGGGTCTGGATGAAGATACAATCCCCGTGCCCGACGTCGATGAAATGGACCCGCAGACTGTCGTCCGCTCGCGCCCACCCGGCGAGCAGCCAGAGAATCACGAGCACCCGCAAATGTCCAGCCACAGACTGACTTAGATGGACGCAGATTCGCCACCGCAACATGGAATCCCACTCCGCGATAGCGGCCAATCTGTGACCCACAATCTTGAGTCTCAAATGAGCTGGTCCCTTCGCCGTCCTTGCGTGGCGCGAACGCACCTGCTCTGCTTCGTCAGTGTGACGCAGACAGCCGTTCCCGTATCCGTTCCAGACCGGTCGCGAAGCCGGTCTTCGCGACAAAACCGAGTTCGGCCGCGGCTTTCTCGGTCCGGTACGTGGCATAGACCATGGTGCCGCGCACGCCGCCGCGAGTGAAGACCGGCGGTCGGCCGCTCAGCCGACTCCTGAACTCCTCCAGGCCGGCCGCCACCAGAGCCAGCCAGCTAGGAACACTGGGCAGTCGCTCCTGTCCGGCGATTCGTGCCAGTCCCAGGAAGTACTCCCGGATGGTCGTGATCGTGCCGCCGCCAAGTATATAGGCCTCACCGAGCCGGCCGTGCCGTGCAGCCGCGAGTATCCCCTCCGCGACATCATCCTGGTAGATCAACTGGACCAGCCCGATTCCCCCTGAAGCCAGCATCATTCGCCCGCTCCGGATCAACTCCAGCGGGCCGAGGGTCCAGTTCCTGTCGTCCGGCCCGAACACCTCCGTCGGCTGGACGATGACTGCGGGCAGTCCGCGGTCCCGGGTGAACTCCCGGATGACCTCCTCGGCGTCGAGCTTGGTGTCGCAGTACGGCTCGCCGCTGTAGCGATGGGGCGTCGACTCATCAGTGTCGGTTCCGGCCGCAAGGCCGTAGACCCACACCGTGCTGCAGTAGAGGAACCGCTCGGCCCCGCATGTCAGTGCCGCCTCAGCCAGGTTGCGCGTGCCTTCCACGTTCACCCGCTGGAAATACGACCGCGGTCGGAACTCGTTGGCCAGCACACCGGCGAAATGGAACACGCCCTGACAGCCCTTTGCGGCCCGCGCAAGCGACAACTCATCGGTTATGTCGCCGGCCACGATCTCGGCCCCGCAAGCGGCCAACTCCGCTGCCCGTGCCGGGTTTCGTGCCAGTCCGCGGACCCGGGCGCCCTCAGCGAGCAGTCGCCGGGCAGTCAGGCCGCCCAGCAACCCGGTTGCGCCGGTGACCAGCACAAGCTTGTCCTGCCACTTCCAACCTTCGCTCAAGCCTACCATTCTTCTTCTAAGCGTCCGCCAGACTGCAATCCACAATCGTCAACCTGACATAGGTGCGTCGCCGGCATCGAATCGGGTGACTGCAGGTCCGCCTTCGGCCCACGGCTCACGGCTTGCCGCTCCGCACTGTCCGACAGGGGCTGCCGAAGCCAACGATGGACGACCCTCGCCGTGTCAATAGTCATTTGCCGTCCCGAGTGCCCCTCGTAAATGGTTAACGTCCCCGACAACCACATTTTAATCCCGTCGAATTCGACGGGATTAAAACCCGGGTTGTTCAGCCGCTCCCAAACGCCCAGAAACTCGACCGTATTGCGATTCCGGAGCCAGTTGCGAATCAGATCGTCCGTGCGCTCGATGCTCTTTACGCGGGCGATATCGGTCAGGGAAATGTAATCATCATCCTTCCGGCTGAGGACGGTGATAGAGCTTCCCTTGACCTCGATGGTAGTCTTACTGGACTTGGCCACGATTCCTCCTTTCGCCGCTGCCCGGTTCACTAGCTGCCAATCTGCAATCTGAAATGTCTATGGCCGTTAGCTGTTGGCCGTAGGCTGTCAGCCATCGACTCAGCCGTGTCAATAATCATCTGC
>JAFGRF010000127.1 GCA_016935295.1 Caldifarciminota bacterium
CAGCGGGTCTCCCGCTGCGCTGGGCCCGCACAACTGCACTCCCCCATCCTGCCAGAGCGTCCTTCCCTGCCCAAGCACCGCCCCGGCCCCCAGCGCAAGGGCAAGCAGCATCACGGCCCGAAGGATCTTGGTTGTTGGGATGTGGATTCCGAGCAGACCAGATATGGTCATCATCTGCCGAACCTCCTATTGGACGTCAACACTTTACCCCCGGCATCCCGCCTGTCAAGCACTCTGTCTGACCCAAGCGCAACTGAAGCGCCCGAACGCCGGGCGCATGGCAAATCTTGCATCCTGTCGGGCGGAAGTCGAGAGGCGGTTGAGGTCGAGGTTCGGTATTGGCCGGCGGTGGGCGGAATGTACGCTACAATGCATCTGGCGGCCCGACGCGGAAGTATGCGCAGCGCTCCGGCCGGGCTGCTAGCGGCTGGGAAAGATCGTCTCGACCGAAGCGGATTCGACCCAGCCGCCGTCGCCGCCCGGAATCTGGATGAGCACGTAGTCCGGCCGTCGCTCGCGTACGAGCACTTCCAGTCCGTCGTGAACGACGGCTATGTCTTTGTAGTCCGGACCCGGGCCGCTGCGCAGGGTGAGCTCCGGCTGCACAACGACCGCGCGGGCCGAACTCGTGACCTCGCCCCAACTTGCTGCGGAAACAAAGCAGTAGAGGAACAGGACGCCGAGCCCGACGGCAGTCCAGCCAAAAGAGCGCTGGCCACGGATGAAGAGCAACGCCAGCGAGCCGAGCGCCAGGAAGAAGAAGAGACCGGCAAGCAGGCGCGCCGAGCCGGCGTCGGGAATTCGCAGGAAAGCAGTCAGCATTCGGAGCAATGGGTTCTCGATGGCAGTTGATTTGTCGGGCCGGTATTGGCGGGCGAACGCGAGATTGTGGCGTATGTCCGGGTCGTGCGGCTTGAGCACGTAGGCACGATTGTAGTCGGCGATGGCTCGGCCGATCTCGCCGAGCTTGAAGTATGCGTTACCCCGGTTGAAGAACAGTTCGGCACTGGTCGCTCCGGCAATCGCACTGTCATATAGGGTGACCGCCTGCTGGTAGTCACCCGCCTCGTAGGCCGCATTGCCGCGGCCGAAAAGGTCAGCCGGGGAAGCAACTGCAACCTGCAAGATGCGGGATGCAATGAGCAAGATGCCCAGCCACTTGACCACTGGACCACTAGACCACTGGACCACTTTCCTTCTCACAGCCTCTCCAGCACCATCCGCGCCTTGTCCAGAGTCTCTTTGGGGCTGCAGGTAGCCATGCCGGGCGAGAATCGGGCCGAGTCGCACGAGGCGATCAAGCCCAGCAGGTTGGAAATCGTGTCCGGGTCGATGCTGAGGTGCGACAACTCGGCCTGGATCTGGTCCCCGGTCATTCCGGATGTCTCAAGGTTGAAGCGGTCACCGACATAGCGCACCACCGCCCGGTTGAGCGCAGCATAGAATTCCTGCTCCCTGCCCTGCGCGAGCAGGCTGGTCGCTTCTGCCAGACCCTTCTTCACCAGCCGGCTGGAACGGGAACGCCGTGCGTAACCACGGTCCTGTTCGAGCCGTCGACGATGTCGGCCCATCAGCAGGCCGATACCAAGCACAGCAATGCCGGCAGGGTAGAAGAACCACCCCAGATTGGCCAGTGGCGATTGACCCGCTGCAAACGGCGATGCCTTGGCGAAGTCGGGTTTTATGTGGACGATGTCGGTGCCGAGCGTCTTCACACCGGTTTCGGTCTCAGTGAGTTGGGTCCTGCCGCTCGCGCCGGTCGCCACAAACTCGAAACGCGGGGTCGTCTGTGTGTAGTAACTTCCGGTCTTCGGGTCGAAGAAGCCCATCTCGATTTCGGGAACAACGAACTTGCCGTCCGCGGTCGGTATCAGCGGGTAGTTGAACGTCCTCTCGCCCCCTACCCGACCTCCTGAGGTACGCGTGGTCTGCTTCGTCTCCGGACTCAGAACCTTGACGCCCGATGTCGGCGCAACCTGCGGCTCGCCGATCAGCCCGATGTTGCCGGTCCCGGCAACCGTGATGGTGAAGGTCAGGGGCTCGCCGCCTACCGAGCTGTCTGCGCTCAGGGTCGCCGTAGCCTTGAAATCTCCGACGCCGCCGGAGAAGTCGGCCGGCCTGCCGGCCTCGGGCAGCGCTTTGACGTCTATCGTAATCGGGTCTGAGGAGACCTCGAAAGGCTGGGCCGAACCGAACCAGCCGTCATCGACCACGACCTGGCCGGAGACCGTCATCTTGTCTACCCTGACCTGCCCGGACTGAGTGGGAAAGAGCGCAACCTGCTTCAGCGTCGCGGCGTTGTACCGCTGACCGTCGCGGGTCGCCGTACGCCAATCGAGCTGCTTGGCATCGAAGAGCTGTTCGGTCCAACTGCCCGTGAACCCCGGCATGTCCTTGATGCCGAGGTCACCGATCTGGGCCTGTGAATACAGAACAAAGGTCACCGTTACCTGCTCGCCCTGGTAGACCGAAGTCCGGTCGGCCGAGGCCGTAAGCAGGACGTTTGCCCGCCCCGAACTACGCGGCTGCGAGCGGCCGGGAAGACCCGGGAACCCGAACGGAGATTGCGGTTGCCGTTGCTGCCGGGAGGGAGGCGGTGCCTGGCTTTCCTTGGTCACCGTTATCGCGATGGGCTGGGTCTCGTAGGTAGTGCCTTTGAAGGAGAGCTTGAAGGGCGGAACGGTCAGGCTGCCGACCCGCTTCGGCGACAGAAAGTAGATGAAGCTGATGCTGTTCTGCTGAGTCATCCGTCCATTGACGAACGATATGTTGGTGGACTGGGACGAGGTGCTGCCGAGCTGGTCGAAGTCATCCATCGCCGGGACCTGAGGGCGGGGTGCGCCGCCGATGTTCGTACCCTCGACCGTGACCGTCAGCTGGAACTGCTCACCCAGCCCGACTGTGGTCCGGTCGGCATCGGCGGAGAAGTTCAGTTCCGCGGCGCCGCACAAAGACAGGACGGATAGGACCGATAGGACGTATCGGACCGAAGCACCCCGCATCACCAGTCTTGCTCGACCTGTCGCTTGCCACCAGCCTGGCGCTGTTTCTTCTGCTCTTCCTTCTCTTTGTTCTCAACTGCCTGAAC
>JAFGRF010000128.1 GCA_016935295.1 Caldifarciminota bacterium
ACGCCGAACTTCTGTTCCTCGTCGATTATCAACAGACCAAGGTCATGGTACGCGACGCCGGGATTAAGTAGCTGATGGGTGCCGACAACGATATCGACCACGCCTGACTTGAGCCCGGCCAGGATTTCGTGCTGCTCAGCCGGCGGCACGAGGCGCGACAGCATCTCGACCCGGAACGGGAACCGGGCCAGGCGCTTGCGGAAGGTTGCGTAGTGCTGGTAGCAGAGAATCGTGGTCGGTGCGAGCACTGCGACCTGCTTGAGATTCGAAGCTGCCTTGAACGCTGCCCGCAGGGCAATCTCGGTCTTACCGTACCCGACGTCGCCGCAGATGAGCCGGTCCATCGGCCGCGGGGATTGCATGTCGCGCTTCACCTCGGCCATGACCTTGAGCTGGTCCGGCGTCTCCTCGTAGGGGAACGACGCCTCGAGCTCAGTCTGCCACTGGGTGTCTCGCTCGAACTGAATACCACGGGCAGTAGCCCGTCGGGCGTAGATCTCGAGCAGCTCCTCCGCATACTCGGCGCTGGCGCGCGCGGCTTTGGCCTTGGCGTGCAGCCAGGACCTGCCGCCCAGCCGGTCGAGCGCCGGCACCTTGTCCTCGGAGCCGATGTAGCGGTCAAGCAGGCCGATGTTCTCGACCGGCACGTAGACCTTGTCATTGCCCGCATACCGAACGACGATGTAGTCCTTCTCCACACCCGCATTGGTCATCCGCCGCATGCCTTCGAACGAGCCGATGCCGTAGTCGATATGGACCACGTAGTCGCCGGGGCGCAGGGAGACGATGTTGTCGATCGGCAGCCCCTTGAACCTCCGACGCGGGGGATGGAACACGGGCGTTCCGTATATCTCGCGTTCGGTAAGCAGGCCGAAGCCCAGCGACTCGGCGATGAACCCGGAACTCAACGTACCGGTGAAATAGTGCGGCCCGTCGCCGATGATGGATGAGAGGCGTTCACGCTGGCTTTGTGTGCTCGCTGCAACGTACCACGAGAACCTGCATTCGGCGTTCGGCGGTTGGCGTCCGGCGATTTCGCTCCTGAGCAGCTCGATGTTCCCAAGGTAGCTGTGCGCGGGCCTACAGCCGAGGTCGAACTCGGCGTCGGGTTCGGTGCAGAGCAGTAGAACTGCGCGCGCCTCGATCTCGGTGCCCTCGGTGACAACTATGAGGTCGCGGGGCAGCAAGGTTGAGGCCGGCTGGTCGGACAGGGTCGGCGACTTGCGGGTGGGCAGGGATGCCGACTCGATGTGCGACACCGAGCGCTGGAGCAGGGGGTCGAAGCGGCGCAGGGATGCTATGGTGTCACCAAGGAACTCTACTCGTACCGGTGACTCGGCTCCCTCGGCAAAGACGTCTGCAATCCCGCCGCGCGTGGCGTACTCACCCGGCTCAGTCACCAGGTCGGTGCGCTCGTAGCCATTCTCCTCGAGCCAGCCGACCAGCTTCTCCAGCGCCAGCTGTTGACTCAACACCAGCGCCAGCGGCCCATTACCTACGTTCGGCGTTTGGCACTCGTCGTTCGCACTTTCCCATATGGGCGCCGGCTTGTGCAGGCTCTCGGCTGAGGCAACGATGACTGCGGGCCCGGGTCCGAGGCCCGCGAGTTCGACCGGCAGTCGGGGTGAGTCAGGTTCGAAGAAGACCAGGCCAAGGGGACTGTCCCCGGACGGGGACTGCACCCAAGCCGACAGGTCGAGGTGCAGGGCCCTGGCCGTCGGCACATCATCCGTTATCAAGATGACTGCCCGGCCGAGGCGTTGAGCGATGCTCGCGGCAAGCAGGGCTCGGGCGGAGCCGACCACGCCGGACACGCCGGTGTGCGCGCCGGAAGAGAGACTCTCGGCGATTGCCGGCAGGATTGGAGACCGCGAGAAGCGTTCTAGAAGCTCGCGCACTGCTGTAGAGTTCGGTCGAAGCTAGACGCTGCAAGCGAAACCGCAGAAGCTGGAGTGATTCGGAGTTCTGCCTTCTGCATTCCAGCTTCTGTGCTCTGACTTCGTCTGGGACAAAAGGGGGCTCGCGCCCCCCTGCGAAGTCGATATTGAGTCTACTTCTTGGTCTTTTTCTTCGCGGTCTTCTTGGCGGCTTTCTTGACGCCGCGCTTCATGCAAGGCATAGTGCCTCCTTTGGTTGGGGTGATGATACTTCGATTCCGCATCCGGTCAAGCAGCGGGTGAAGCAACAGGTGGAGCAGCAGGCGAGACAACGGGTGAGGCAGCTCACCTGACAACCGGCGGAGCAGCGGACAGAGCAATGGAGAAGGCAACGGCGAGGGCTGCGCGGACTGCGACCCGGGCGGCAATGGTCGGAGCAGTGTGCAGGGCAGCCGACCGAACAACAGAGCGAGCAATCGTCCACGCAACCGGCGGAGCAATGAGCAGAACTGCCGGGGGCGCAACGGACAGAACAACGGAGCAGACAACGAAGAGAACTGCTGTGCGGACAACGGCCAGGACAACTCGGACCGCAACTGGGACTGCTGCAGGGGAGATGGCGGAGGGGAGTTTCGCACAGGCTGAATAAGGAATTGTGAAGGCTGGAGTTAAGACGCGTACCGGCTTGATGAGCATGTATCTCCTGGCTAAACTTCCGGCATGGGCTCCGCAGAGAAGCCGACCGATTCCGATGCTACCCTACTTCCGAAGGAAGTGGGCGCAAGGCTCAGGCAACTCCGTCTGCAAGCCGGTCTGACCCAGACCGAAGTGGCCTTGCGCATGGGCCGGCCCGGGCCATCCGGCAAGTCCTACGTGTGCCAGATCGAGCGAGGCTACATGCCCGGGCTCACCTTCAACGCGGTCATGGACTTCCTCGCTACCTGCGGCGCGAGCGCCAGCGGAATCGCGGATATCATGGATGCGTACATAGAACGTCCGCCGACTATCGAAGAACGGACGAGGAAGCAGGTTGCTGAAGCGGCGGTCAGCCTGCCTCAGCTCAAGCAGGCGCGGGTCGAATGGTACGACCTCTTCCACAAGCCGAAGACCGGCAAGCGTGAGACGCCTGAAGAGCAGAAGGAGCGACGCGTGCGGGAGGCAAGGGGAGTAGCCCGGGCGATCCGTTGGGAGCGGAGGCCGCATGGCGCCTGGAACGACGTGCTGAATGAGTTGCACGTAGGTGCTAAGGACCCGCTGGCCGTCCATCTCCTGAACTACAGCCGGAAGGTGTTCGGCACGTTGCGCCGCACGCGGAAGACCCGGCCGGTCTGGCGCGAAAGGGCGATGGCCAAGCTCGACTCGTGGGCATCCGAGCACGGACTTCCGCCCGAGCCGTTCACCCCGATGAAACAGGCCGTCGTCTCCCTCGTGGCTAACATGGAACGCAAAGGCGAGTTCGATTGAACGCAGGCCGATCGGTTCCATCGGAGCCAGCTTGACAGCGTTCATGTGCCGCTTAGACTGGTCGCAGATGAAAATGCGCCTGATTGGGCTGGTCGCGTGCATGGCGTTGGCAACCAGCGTTCTTGCTGGAGACCTCGAGCCCGAGTGGACCATATACCTGCCTGACTCACTGTCCGGGCTTCCTGGCCCGCAGTGCGCGGCATACAACCCGCTGACAGACAAGGTATATGTCGGCGGGTCTGGGAACTGCGTGTTGGTCATCGACTGCGCCACGAACAAGAAGGTCGCGCGGATACCAACCAAGTCGGGA
>JAFGRF010000129.1 GCA_016935295.1 Caldifarciminota bacterium
GAGAACCAGCGCCAGCTCTTGAGAGGCTGGCGCATTCCGGTTCGTCAGATCGGGCACGAGGTCGGTCGCTCGGGCGCCAAGGACGCTGCTATCATTCCGCTGTTACACCGGTTGAGTCCGGTGACGTTCTTCACCCGCGACCTTGGCTTCTATGAACAGCGTCTATGCCACGCCGGATACTGCATCGTCGTGTTGGCCGTGGGGCAATACGAAGCAGCCAGCATCATACGACGGGTGCTGCGACATCCGGAACTGAGAACGTCGGCCCGGCGTCTGGGCAAGGTGATTAGAGCGAGCCACAGCGGTCTACGGCTATGGGAACTGCACGCCAGTGAGGAAGTCACGCTCGGCTGGCGCACCTAGCTCGCCGCACAAGTTTAAAGCCACCGGAATTCGGGTGACAGTAAGTGATTATTGACACGGCGAGGGTCGTTGGCTCCGGCAGTCCCTGTCTGACAGCGCATCGTTTGTTGGCCTCAGCGGCCCGACGCTGGTGCGCGCCGGAACAAGACTCAGCTTGCCGGCGGCAAGGCCGGTTGACTGAACCGCGGCGTTGAGGTAGACTGAGCTATGGCAAGAAAGAACATTGAGGGACTCTGGGACGATGTCCGTCTGTGGATGACCGACGCCACGAAGACCGCACTCAAAGAAGCCGAAGACCTCACTCGCCGTGGCCGGCTGAAGATGGACCTTGTGCGCCTGAGCCGCGAACTCGAGAAGAAGATGGCAGACCTGGGTGTGAAAGTGTACGGCCGCTACTCCAAGGCTCCCGACGCGCCAATCACGGTCGATGAAGAACTGAAGGCGCTGATGCGGGATATCGCGAAGATACAGGCCGACGTAGAAAAGAGCCAGCAGGAGTACGAAGCAGAGAAGAAGGCCTAGGACAGGTCAAAGGCCAAGAGGCAAGTCCGTCAGACCCGGACGTCTTGACTGTTGGCTTTTGGCTTCTAGCTTCTGACTTGTGGCCTGCGGGCCCGAATCCGGCCCGCTATTTCTTCCCGCTGCGGCCGGGCTCTTCGAGAGGAACGCCCTTCGCGCACAACGGACAAGTCGCTGGCTCGAATGTCGCCACCTGCTGGCTGAACGCCCCAAACAATGGGACGCCGAAATCTACCCCGGCGCTCCGGTCCACGTACACGCCAACACCGATGACCTTGGCCGCGGACGGTACAACTGCGGCCAGTGTCTCTTTGATTGACCCGCCGGTCGTCAGCACGTCGTCAACCACCAACACGCGGTCTTCAGGCTCGAGCCGGAAGCCGCGGCCGATCTTCCTGCCCGTGTCCGCCTTCTCGGCGATAACGCACCGGCACCCAAGCTGCCGGGCGACTTCGTACGCGATGATAATCCCGCCGGTTGTAGGGCCGCAGACTACCGTTGCGTTGTCTTTGCGGAAACGCTCCGCGACTGCCTTGGCAAAGGCTTCGCAGACAGGGGGCTGTTCGAGAATCCTGAACTTCTCGAAGTACTTGTCCGAGTGCTTGCCCGACGTCAGCAGGAAGTGCCCTTCCCGCAGCACGCCATACTTCTTCAGCATCTCTCCAAGGTCTTGCGCCACCTATCCTCCTATCTGCTTTCTGATGTCGGCAATTGCCCCGACCGGGTCAGCCGCTTCGTATATCGGCCTGCCGACAACGATGTAGTCAGCGCCGGCCTGCGCTGCCTCGGCCGGGGTCATTGTCCGCGCCTGGTCGTCCTTCGTCCCTCGTCCCTCGCCCCTCGCCCCCATCCTGATTCCAGGCGTCACCACCACGAAGTCCTCGCCACACGCCTCTTTGACCACACCGATTTCCTGCGGCGACGCAACCGCACCACCACAGCCTGATTCCTTGGCCAGCAGCGCAAGACTCCGCACCAGGTCCGTCACGGTCTGGCGGCTGCCGCTGATCTTCTCCAAGGCCGCCTCGTCAAGACTGGTGAGCACAGTCACGCCCAGGACGAGTGGCTTCGTACCTTTGGCTCGGTCTGCCGCGGCCGCGGCCTCCGACAGCATCTTTGGCCCGCCCATCGTGTGAACAGTGAGCATCGAGACGCCGAGTTCGGATGCCGCCTCGACCGCCTTGCCGACGACGGTCGGTATGTCCGAGTATTTCAGGTCGAGGAACACGCGGCACCCGCGGGACACGAAGTCACGCACCACATCCGGACCCCAGGTCGTGAACATGTCCATTCCGACCTTGTATACGTCGACCTTGGTGCCGATGCGGTCGCGCAGCGCGACTGCACCGGCGCGGTCAACATTCATCGCCAGCACGATCTTGGTCAAACCTGCCTCCTTGCGCGGCCCACAATCTTGTCCCAGTTGCTCAACCGGTTCCTCCGAGCGAATTCTCGCATGCCGGTCCAGACGTCGAGCGCGGCTTCCGGGTTCACGAGGTTGGCCGTGCCGACCTGCACCATGCGCGCTCCGGCACTCAGGAAGTCAAGCGCGTCGGCCGCACTCATCACTCCGCCGCAGCCGACGACCGGTATCTTCACCGCGGCCGCGACCCGGTCCACACAAAAGAGCGCGAAGGGTTTGAGCGCGGGCCCCGAAATGCCGCCGTTCCTGCCTCCGAGGAATGGCCGGCCGTTCCCATCCAGCGCCAGGCCGAACAGCGTGTTGATAATGGTGACTC
>JAFGRF010000130.1 GCA_016935295.1 Caldifarciminota bacterium
CCTCCCTCCTCACTCCTCCATCTTCGGTCCTTCTTCCCAACCCGCCCGCCGAACCGGACGACGGCTGAGGCCCTCGAATGGCGACCGGCGACGATGGACCGGTGACCGAGGCCCAAAGACGAAGGACGAAGGACATCGCCCAAACCTGTCCTTGACGGGTCCGTGTCGGCTTCAAGATCCTCCGACCTCGCTCCTTTCCAGTCACCTGCGTCGGCTTGACTCCACAAGACCGCGGCGCCGAGGGGGATCTTACCACAAAGACACCAAGACACTACCGCCAGGAGCAAAGTCCGAAGGACGAAGGCCGAATGATGAATGCGTCGGCTTGACAGCCATGTGCCCAAAGCTAGAATCCGCTCATGCAGGGCGTGAGCCGGAGCCGGCACAGACGGCGGCCCAGAATACTCGCGTCGTTCCGCTTAAGCCATTGACATTCCCGAAATCGATGACCATCCACCGGAATCACCCATGTTTCCAGAATTCGGCCTGACCGACGTCCTCGCGGTTTCTGCAGAGTCAGAAGAAGGAGGTTGAATGACCGCAGTCCGCTGGAAGCCTGGGCTCGCACTGGCAGCGCTGTTGGCGGCCGCAACGGCCGCCGCTTCCGTCATCATAGCTGCCGATGTGGTCATCGACTGCCGGGAAGTCGAACCGGCCGGCAGTGATTCTGTCAGCCTCACTCTGCCAGGGCTGGAGCAACGGACACTATCCACGTCTAGCATCTACGAGGCAAGTCTCGCCGAGTCCAGCCGCGTCGCCGGCCTGTCCGCCCGGCTGCCGCAACTGAGGGTGGTTCTGGACACGGGCCAGCCCGCCAAGCCGCCGGCTGGTCACGCCCGGTGGGAGATGGAGCCAGTGGTAGACGGAATCAGTTGGGCCGGCGCGACAGACCTACCACTGCATGCCGATATCCTTGACACGCTGTGTCTTCCAACTACGCCCGAGAAGATGATCGCCGCGTGCGGGGAGATGGATTCCCTGCTGCGAGACTACGAGCGGAACGACACCGCGGTCGCTAGCCTGCTCCGCGTTGTTCGCAACGAGCAAACCGCGCTACGCGGAATATGGCCAGGCGGGCGGACGCGACTGCTTTCCGGAGCAGGCGGCATTTTGGGGATGGCCGCCGGCACGTGGCTCGGCTGGATCAAGGGACCGCCGCGCTGCGCCCCGCCCCTGATGTATTTCAATCCCTTCATTGAGCCGGGATGCGTGCCGACGCCGGGCACATGCGTGATTGGCACTGCGCCCCTGGGATGCGCTGTGGGCGGTGTTGTTGGCTACGTGTTGGGTGCAGGCGTCGGCGCATTGCTGCGCGAGGATGCACTGAAGGAACATGGCAATCGAGTCAACGAGCTGGTACGCAGAGTCAACCGCGCAGTCGCTTCGGCTCGTTGACACCGGTGACTCAGTTCGGCCCGAGCGATCCCGTCGCGACGCGGGCCCCAGACCGCAGGCTCTCCCCCGCCGATTTGACACCCCGGCCCGCAAGTCTATCATGTTCGCGATGAGGTCCGCGGTCTGCTTGCTGGTGCTGGCGGTGGTGATGGTCAACGCTCAGCCGTTCAGTCCGGCCGCGCCGGCGAACCCGGACAGCAGTCAGCAGTCACCCGAAGCCCAGACTGTCAACGCGGAGCCGTCGCTGTGGCCGCGCCATGCTCCGGAGACCTTGTGCCGGACGGATACGAGCAGAGAGATAGTACCGTGCCTCTTGGCGCTGGGAATCTGGGAGGCCATGGACAGGGAACGCCCCTGCGATGAGACAGCACCGTGCTTGGCGATCGGGTTCGTGCTGACTATCTGCGTGCTGCTGGTATTCAGCGGCACCATTCGTCACTAGCAGCCCCAAGCACATTTAAGATTGCCGATTGTAGATTGCAGATTGGGCGCGGCTGCGCCGCGAGTGACGACGCAATTGGGTGTCAGGGGTCAGGGATTGGGGCCGGTGGCGGCGGGCTAGGAGCGCGAGGCGCGGGCCGGGCGCTTCTTGCGACGGCTCGTGAGCTTTTCTTCGAGCCACGCGACCCACTTGTCCACGCCCTCGCCGGTTCGGGCCGACATCTCGATGAAGGTGATGCCCGGCTTCAGTCTGCGGACCGCCTTCTTGAGCGCGGCCAGGTCGAAGTCAACGTGGGGCAGCAGGTCGAGCTTGTTGATGACCAGGGCATCGGACTTGGAGAACATCAGCGGGTACTTGACCGGTTTGTCGCTGCCTTCCGGCGTCGAGATAACCGTGACGTTGTAGTGAACCGGCAGGTTGAACTCGGCCGGGCAGACCAGGTTGCCGACGTTCTCAATCAGGAGCAGGTCGAGTCTGGCGAAGTCGATACCTGAGATGGCCGGACCGAGCATCAGTCCGTCGAGGTGGCACGCGCCCTGTGTGTTTATCTGGACGCAGTTCACGCCTTTGGCCGTGACCCGGCGCGCGTCGAGGTCGCCCTGGATATCACCTTCGATGACCTGCATCCGGTACTTCCTGCCGAGAGCTTCGGCCGTTCTTTCGACCAGAGTGGTCTTGCCCGCACCCGGCCCGGACATGATGTTGATGCCGAGCACGCCGTGGCGGTCGAGCAGTTCGCGCTGGGCAGCAACGAGCGCGTCGTTGCTCGCCAGCACGCGGCGCATCAGCTCAATCTTGGGCATTGGCGATTTCCGATTGACGATTGACGATTGGAGGCGGGCGGAAATCGGAGGTCCGCTGATTCGGCAATCTGCAATCGTCACTCGTCATTGTCTGAGCCATTTCAGCTTGTTCGACTTGAAGGGAATGGTCTGGTTCCGTTCGCTGCCGACCGAGACGAGCGCGATCGGACAGCCGCAGAGGTCTTCGAGCCGCGCAAGGTAGCGCCGGGCCCGCACCGGCAGCTGCGCGAACGTCCGGCAGGCTGAGGTCGGCTCCCTCCACCCGGGTATGGTTTCGTACTGCGGCACGAACTCCACCGCATGGAACGGATCGAATTCCTGCACTTCCCGGCCCTCGAGCCGGTATGAGTGGCAGACCTTGATCTCCTCGAGGGAGTCGAGGACGTCGAGCTTGGTGATGATGAGGGCCTTGAGCCGGTTGTGCCGCACCGAGGCCCGCACAACCGGTGCATCGAACCACC
>JAFGRF010000131.1 GCA_016935295.1 Caldifarciminota bacterium
GAGACTTCGCCAGTAGCCGTAGAATCGAGCACCGGGCCGAGGAAGGCGAGGACCGGAGCGAAGCCTCCGGCCGGCTGTTTCACAGCTCGCTTCTCGTCGGCAAGGTAGATCCAGAGGTTGGTGCTGTCGGAGACAAAGAGCTGTTTCGGTCCTTCGGTTACTTCAAGGCGGTAGCGGGCCGGGACGGCAATGGCGAACTTGCCCTCGAACCCCGTGCAGGTTCCCTGCTGTTCGGAGCAGATGTTCTCGGCGAAGGTGCCGGAGAGGGTCTTCAGTCCGAGGTAACGGGCCCGGAGGTCCTGCCAGATTGAGTCGTCTGCCGCCTGGGTAAGACATACCAGGAGGCCGAGCAGCAGCAGTGTTTGACGCATGGATGAGGATATGCCGCGGTAACGCCAAGTCAAACAAAGCGGGCGTTTCAGGAGCGCTGTGACCTTCTGGGCTGAAGTGCAAAGTAGCAAGGACAAAGGACAAATCAACGAGGAAAGGACAAAGTGGAGAGGCGGGTCGGGGCCGGCCCCCACACTTTCCTCTTGCTTTGTCCTTTGTACTTCTGCTCAAGGTGCCGCGTGGATTCTTGACCCTCGGGGTTTTTGGGCTATAGTTCACTGCCCACGTCGGCAGAGTGCGGCGTGGATGCGCCGATATAGCTCAGTTGGCAGAGCAGTGGTTTTGTAAACCACAGGTCGGGGGTTCGAATCCCTCTGTCGGCTGGTCATTTCGGGCTCACGGACGGGTACCCGAGTGGTCAAAGGGGGCAGACTGTAAATCTGCTGGCTTTACGCCTACGGAGGTTCAAATCCTTCCCCGTCCATCCTGACCGAGCCGGTTCTTGCTGCACCGGCCGGCAGGAGTCCGCACCCCAGTCGGCTGCGGATGTTCGACAACCGGTTGGCCGTCTGCACCGTTTCGAGTGCGGGCGTGGTGTAGTGGTAGCACAACAGCCTTCCAAGCTGTTTGCGTGGGTTCGACTCCCATCGCCCGCTCTAACGTACGGATGTCAAGACCACGCCGGTTGCAGTGACGGCCGAAGTGCCGTGGTAATGGTGGTCCGTACAATCGGTGAGACCCGGAGCATACGCACTCGCCGGGCAGTGAGGTTTCAGCGCCAGGACGGCCGGTATGGCCGTCGGGCTGCGTTTGCATTTAGTTATTGACTAGGCGTAGGTTATCCATATAATACCCTGCACCGGTCTCGCCCATGTAGCTCAGTCGGTAGAGCACTTCCTTGGTAAGGAAGAGGTCGCCGGTTCAATTCCGGCCGTGGGCTCATTGTTGTCCAGCTTCAGGTGGGCCACAAGTTCATTGAGAACCAGCAGTTAAGTCCGACAGGAGGAACGGCCAAATGGCGAAGGAAAAGTTTTCGCGAACCAAGCCGCACGTCAACGTCGGCACCATTGGTCACGTTGACCACGGCAAGACGACGCTGACAGCGGCAATCACCAAGGTCCTCGAGAAGAAGGGCCTGGCGAAGTACAAGAGCTACGACGACATCGCAAAGGCCTCGGAGTCCCAGGGCCGGCGCGATGAGACCAAGATCCTGACCATCGCGGTCGCGCACGTGGAATACCAGTCGGAGAAACGGCACTACGCGCACATCGACTGCCCGGGCCATGCCGACTACATCAAGAACATGATTACCGGCGCGGCGCAGATGGACGGTGCTATTCTCGTGGTCTCGGCCGCAGACGGCCCGATGCCTCAGACAACCGAGCACGTGCTGCTGGCTACTCAGGTGAACGTCCCGGCGATGGTCGTCTACCTGAACAAGGTCGATCTCGTCGATGACCCGGAGCTGATCGACCTGGTCGAGCTCGAGATTCGCGACATCCTGAACAAGTACGGTTTCCCGGGTGACAAGACGCCGATCATTCGTGGCAGCGCGCTGAAGGCAATCTCCGCCGAAGAGGGCCCGGACTTCGATTCGATTCTCAAGTTGGTCGAAGCGCTCGATTCCTTCATACCGGAGCCGGTGCGTGATGTGGACAAGCCGTTCCTGATGCCCATCGAGGACATCTTCTCGATTACCGGACGCGGCACGGTCGTTACCGGCAGAGTCGAACGCGGCGTGCTGAAGGCCGGTGAGGAAATAGAGATCATCGGCTTCGGCAAGCACGACAAGGTCGTGGTCACGAGCGTCGAGATGTTCCGCAAGATCCTCGATGACGCGCGGGCCGGCGACAACGTCGGGCTGCTCCTGCGCGGCGTGGCCAAGGATGACGTGGAGCGCGGCATGGTTATTGCCAAGCCGGGTTCGATCAAGCCACACAAGAAGTTCAAGGGCGAGGTGTACATTCTGACCAAGGAAGAGGGCGGACGTCACACGCCGTTCTTCCCGGGATACCGGCCGCAGTTCTACATCCGCACCACCGACGTGACCGGCAGTTGCACGCTGCCCGCGGGCGTCGAGATGGTGATGCCGGGCGACCACGTCACGATGGACATCGAACTCATCAGCGAAGTGGCTCTGGAGCAGAATTCCAAGTTCGCCATCCGCGAGGGCGGCCGTACGGTAGGCGCCGGCACCGTCACCCAGATAGTCGAATAGCCGGACGCGATGCGGACTTTTGTAACCCTGGCCTGTTCCGAGTGCAAGAACCGGAACTACCATACGACCAAGAACAAGAAGCGGACCGAGCGCTTTGAAGCGAAGAAGTTCTGTCCTTCGTGCCGGAAGCACACTTCGCACAAGGAGGTCAAATAGGCCAGTAGCTCTAACGGCAGAGCGGCGGACTCCAAATCCGTAGGTTGGGGGTTCAAATCCCTCCTGGCCTGTAACTTAACATGAACAGCCTCGTCAAGCGGACAAGAAACTACCTGGCCGACGTCTGGGCCGAGATGAAGAAGGTGTCGTGGGTCAAGCGCAAGGAGCTGTTCACGACGACACTGGTGGTCATCATCTTCTCGTCAGTGCTGGCGGTTTTCATCGGCGTCGTCGACCTCATCTTCCGGTGGCTGTTGGGCTACATCATCAAGTAGGGACCTACGCGTGAAGTTCTACGTCGTCCACACCTATACCGGACGTGAACGGCGGGTGAAGGAATTGCTGGAGAAGGCGATCGAGCGTCTGAACCAGCCCGGCCTCTTCGGCCGCGTGATCATGCCGGCCGAGAAGGTGGCGCGCGTGCGGAAGTCGAAGATCGTCGCCGAGGAACGGCGGCTCTACCCCGGTTACATCGCGGTCGAGATGGAGTTGAACGAGCAATCGCTGTCGCTCATCAACTCGATCCCCGGGGTGACCCATTTGCTCGGAACCAAGACTGAGCCGCTGGCGCTGTCGGAGGAGGAGGTCACGGCGATGCTCGAGCAGATCGAGCGCGGACGCGACCAGGCCGAGCCCGAGGCGCCGTTTGAGAAGGGCGAGAATGTCAAAGTGGCCAAGGGACCGTTCGCCGGATTCACGGGAACGGTTGATGAGCTGTTCGCCGAACGCCGACGGGTGAAGGTCATCGTCACGATTTTCGGTCGGCCCACACCAATTGACCTGGACTTCCTCGACGTCCAGCCAATCTGAAGAACGCCCTATGCTGGACGCCTCACGCATCACGCCGGACGGCCGGCGTCGCGCGTTGTGCATCAGGCGTAGTGCGTATCTAGGAGGAGCGAGTAATGGTTAAGAAGGTTGCGGCGGTCGTGCGACTTCAGATCCCGGCCGGCCAGGCAACCGCGGCACCACCGGTCGGCCCGGCCCTGGGCCAGCACGGGGTCAATATTGCGGAGTTCATCAAGTCCTTCAACGAGGCGACCCGCAAGGAGACCCCCGGCATGGTGATCCCGGTTGTCCTGACCGTATACGCGGATCGCAAGTTCACGTTCGTCACCAAGACCCCACCCGCGTCCGTACTCCTAAAGCAGGCGGCCGGCCTGGCCAAGGGCTCAGGAGAGCCGAATCGCGCAACGGTCGGCACGGTCAGCCGCGCGGCTGTCCGGGAAATCGCGGAGCGGAAGATGCGCGATTTGAACGCGGCGGATGTCGAAGCCGCGATGAAGATTATCGAAGGCACGGCCCGGGCGATGGGCATGACGGTGGCGGAATCATGAGGCGGCGCAGCAAGAGATTCCGCTTGCTTGAGGAGAAGCTTGAACACCGGCAGCTCCATCCGCTGGCCGAGGCGGTCGAGTTGGTGAAGCAGAAGGCAACGGCCAAGTTCGATGAGTCGGTCGACATCGCCATCAAGTTGGGCATCGACCCCAAGAAGACCGACCAGCTTGTCTCGGGTACGGTTTCCCTGCCCAATGGCACCGGCAAGCAGGTCCGGGTGCTCGTGTTCGCCAAGGGCGAGAAGCAGGACGAAGCCAAAGCGGCCGGTGCCGACTACGCCGGGTTCGAAGACTTGGTGGAGAAAGTCCAGGGCGGCTGGTTCGACTTCGACGTCGCGGTCGCTACGCCCGACACCATGTCTGCAGTCGGCCGACTGGGCAAGGTGCTGGGCCCGCGCGGCCTGATGCCGTCGCCCAAGACCCAGACCGTCACGTTCGACGTCGCTTCGACCGTGAAGAGCCTCAAGGCCGGACGGATCAAGTACCGGACCGACAAGACCGGCAACGTCCACGCACTGGTCGGCAGGGCGTCGTTCGAGCCGGTCAAGCTGACCGAGAACGTCCGGAGCTTCGTGGCCGAGGTCGTCCGGTCCAAGCCGGCGACGGCCAAAGGTCAATTCGTGCGCAACATCGTGCTGTCATCGACGATGGGGCCGGGCGTGAGAGTCGATGTCCGCGAGTTTCTCGAGACGGCCAGGAAGGAAGCCTAGCCATGCCCAAGCAAGTCAAGATTGATGAGGTCACCGGGCTGAAGGAGAGAATAGGTCGGGCGTCGGCGCTCTACTTCTTTGACTTCACGAAGCTCCCGGCCAACGACTTCAACGTGCTGCGCCGCAAGCTGGGCGAGTCCAAAGTCACGGTTCGCGTCGTCAAGAACCGGCTGGCGCTGCGGGCCCTGACCGAGAGCGGCGTGCCGGCTGACATCGAAAAGCTGCTGACCGGTCCCACCTCGGTCGTTTTCGCGGCCGACGACCCGGTCGCGCCGGCCCGGACTATCCGCGAACAGATGAAGAAGATGGCGGCCCTGAAGGTCAAGGGGGCGTACCTCGACCAGGTGCTGTACGCGGCCGACAGGTTTGATTTCATTGCCGGGCTGCCGACCAAGCACGAGTTGCGCGGCGAGGTCGTCGGCGTGCTCCAAGGCCCGATCTACGGACTCGTGCTGACACTGGAAGGATTGCTGTCCGACCTAGTCTGGGTGCTCGATCAGATCAAGGACCGTCCGGCCCCGGCCGAAGCGCCGGAGCAGTCGGGCGCTGCTCCCGAACAAACGGCGACAGCCTGAGACAGGTTTGAATAGAGAATTGCTGCTTCAAACGACGGGATCGATAGGTATGCCGCGGCTTGCGGCAGTTTAACAGTCCAGGAGGATTGATGGCGGAAACCAAAATCCAGCAGGTCATCGAAACCATCGAAGGCCTGACAGTTACCGAATTGGCAGAGCTCGTCAAAGCCCTGAAAGACAAGTTCGGCGTATCGGCTCCGGCGTTCATGGCTGCCGGTCCGATGCCCGCGGCCGGCGGTGCCGCGCCAGCAGAGCCGAAAGGCGAGGAGCAGACTGAGTTCACCGTGACCCTGGTGGCGGTCGGGGACAAGAAGATTCAGGTGCTCAAGGAACTGCGCGCGCTCACCCAGTTGGGGTTGAAGGAAGCCAAGGACATGATCGACAAGACCCCGAGTGTGGTCAAGGAGAACGTCTCGAAGGAAGATGCCGCCAAGATCAAGGCGAAGCTGGAAGAGGTAGGCGCCAAGGTCGAGGTCAAGTAGAAGCGGCGCGTGACGAGCGTCGGCATCGTGGTCCGTAGTCCGCAGGCGGTTTGTCCTGGTATCGGTCAATCACGGGGGAGGCTCGCAGTATGGAACAGCTAGACTTCTCTAGGAGCACGACTCACTTGGAGATCCCGAGTCTGCTTTCGCTGCAGCTCGATTCGTTCCGGGAGTTCGCCCAGTTCGACACCGAGACGGCCCGGCGCCAGCCGCGCGGACTGGAGGGCGTGCTCCGGGAGACGTTCCCGATTGAGGACGCGCACAAGAACTTCCGGCTGGAGTACATCGGCTACAATTTCGGCGAGCCGAAGTACTCGCCGGAAGAGGCCATGGCCAAGGGCGTCAACTACTCGATGCCGCTCAAGGTTGTGTTCCGGATGGTCAAGAAGGAGTTCGCGGCCGCCGATGCGCAGGCCGCGCCCGGCAACGAGAGGGTCAAGGATATCCTCGAACAGGAGGTCTTTGTCTGCGAGTTGCCCTGGATGACTTCGGCCGGCACGTTCATCATCAACGGCGTCGAGCGGGTGATCGTCAGCCAGCTCCATCGGTCCCCGGGCGTGTATTTCTCCCGCTCCGGCGTCGAGTTCTCGGCGCTGCTCGTCCCTTTGCGCGGTGCTTGGTTTGAACTGGTCGTCGACAAGCACAATTCGATGGTGGTCCTGCTCGACCGGAAGCGGCGGATTTCGGCTGCGACCTTCCTGCGGGCGATAGGCTACTCGCACGATGATATCATCGCCAGGCTCTTCCCGGTCGACCAGCGGGCGCTCGCGCCCGGGCAGGTTATCGCCCGGGATATCAGATCCGAAGCGGAAGATTCGTGGGCGAAAGCCGGCGAGTACGTGACCGAGGGGCTGCTAGATTTCCTGTCCTCCAAAGGCATCACCGAAGGCTGGGTCGTGGATGGGAATCCGGCCGGACTCGATATCGTGGCCAACACTCTCCGTTCTGATCGCACGACGTCGAAGGAAGACGCCATCAAGCGGATCTACTACCGGCTCCGCTCGATCGCTCCGCATTCCATCGAGCTGGCCGAGTCGGTGATTCTGGGCATGCTTTTCGACCAGAAGCGGTTTGACCTCGGTGCCGTGGGGCGGTACAAGCTCAACCAGCGGCTGATGGCCAAGGAGCCGTTGAGCGCAACCGGGCTACAGCAGAAAGACGTGCTGGCAATCGTTTCGCACCTGCTGTTGTTCGCCGGGGAAGGCCGGCTGTACCAGATCCGGTACCAGGCTGGCTCGTCCGCGGAGCGGGACAAGACGCTGGCTGAACTGAAGGAGAGCGAACTGCTGCCCGACCGGTATCACTGGTACGAGCGCCGGGCCGAGATCGAGATGACCTTCTATGACGAGGGCCGTGGCAAGCAGGCCGAGAAGGTCATCGCCGCCAAGGGCAAGCGGATGGTGGCTGAACCGGTACGCTACCAGGCGGACGACGTCGACCACCTCTCTTCCCGCCGCGTGAAGCGCGTGGGCGAGTTGCTGGAGAACCAGTTCCGCACCGCGCTGATGCAGCTGGCCCAGAACATCCGGGAGCGCGCAGCCTTCATCGACGACAGCCTGCTGACACCTCAGGAACTCGTCAACACGCGCGTCGTCGCCAACGCCATCATGCAGTTCTTCACCCAGAGTCAGCTCTGCCAGTTCATGGAGCAGACGAATCCCCTGACCGAGCTGACTCACAAGCGGCGCGTGTCCACACTCGGGCCGGGCGGTCTGACCAAGGAAACGGCCGGCTTCGAGGTCCGCGACGTCCACTACTCGCACTACGGACGTATCTGCCCGATCGAGACACCGGAAGGGCCGAACATCGGTTTGATATCGACTGTGGCCACCTATGGCCGGGTCGACCAGTACGGGTTCATGACCACGCCCTACTGGCGCGTGAGCGACGGCAAGGTAATGGTCGGCAAGGGCCGCGAGGTCTATCTCAACCCGGACGAAGAGGACCACTACGCAATCGCCCAGGCCACAAGCAAGTTGACGCCGGACCACCACTTCGCGGACGAAGACGTCATCTGCCGGCGCAAAGGTGACGTCGTCGCTCTGCCTCCGGACCAGGTCGATTTCATGGACGTGTCGCCGAAACAGATTTTTGCGCCGTCCACCGTGATGGTGCCGTTCCTCGAACACGACGACGCGGACCGGGCCCTGATGGGTGCCAATATGCAGCGCCAGGGCGTACCGCTGCTGCTGCCGGAAAAGCCGCTGGTCGCGACCGGCGTCGAGGGCAAGTTCGCAGCCGAGTCCGGGGCAGTGCTTCTCGCTCCGGAAGAGGGAGTGGTTACGCGAGTGGACGCGCGCAAGGTCGTGCTGCGCACCGACCACGGCCCGACC
>JAFGRF010000132.1 GCA_016935295.1 Caldifarciminota bacterium
CTTCTGGCTCAAAGCCATCGTCCTGCTCCCGCTCTTCGAACTCACAAGCCTCCTGCGCGTCATCGCCTATCGCCTAAGCCGTCACTAGCCTGAACCGGCGAGCGCTGCGCCGCATCGGCGCTCGCTCGTCTCGGTAGACCCGCCCCATTGCGAGCCGGGTGGCGCGGCCGGTTCCGGGCCAGGCAGCGGTGCAGACAGTTCAGCGAACTGCCTGACAGGCACCTTGCCCGACTACGGCCAGAGCTACGTGTACTGCTTACTGCCCAACTGCCTGCGGAGCACCTTGCTGTGCTGTCTGCTCTGCAACGGCCCGAGCTCCTCACCGGACTGCTGTGACTACTGCGGACGAGGCTGCCGAAGAGACTCCTGTCCACACAACTGCCCTTGCTGCTTGTCAAACTGCCGGCCCAACTCCCGTCCGGACACCTCGCCCTGCTGTGGTGACAGCCGCTTGCCCGGCCTCCCGTCGAGCTATGACCCAAACGGCCCCCGGAGCAGTACCCTGCAAAATGTGGTATTGGACATAGCTCATTGTTAATCATGCTACTTACACGAACTGAAGCCTTGCCATCCTGTCTACTTTAAAGTAGACTTAGCCCATGGCAAGGCAGGATGCCACGAGCAAGGCCGCCATCGCCGGCCTGTTTCCGATTCTCAGGCAGGCCCGGGCACGAGCCGGTCTTACCCAGCAGCAGATTGCTGAAGCGACCGGCGCGGGCGGAGTTCATGGCCGCAAGCTCATCGCGCGGCTTGAGGCCGGACACGTCCAGAACCCGTCCATCAAGCTTGTGCTCGATTACCTGTGTGCCTGCAAGGCTACGCCACAAGACCTGACTGAGTTTCTGGACGGCTATCTTGGCTCGCCATTGCCGATACCGTCGCGGCCGATTCGCGGCCCGCGCATTCTCAAGCCGAAACCGGAAGATCTGGCTCTGCTCGCACTGCGCAAAGAGGCAGCCTGGTGGAACCTGCTTAAGGTAGTCGAAGTGATGCTGCATCACGAACTGGATGGGCTCGGGGCGCAGCCGATGAGCAAAGAGCGCAAGATCGTGGCTGACTACGGCCGCAAGGTCTTCAGGATTCTCTACCAGACCAGGCAACTGCGGCCGGCCCTGCGCGAACGGCGGCTGAAACGGTGTCGGGCATGGGCTGAGCGCAAGGCCGTGCAAGCAGACGTCATTGACTACCTGTACAAAGCGGTGGCCGGGCTCTTTGCGGACATGGAGACGACAGGTGAATTGGACTGGCTGCCGCCGCCCGAGCAGGCGAGGCACCTGATGCTGCTTGCGCCCAGGCACCGGCTCCAAACCGACGATGACCTCTGCCGCAGCGAGTGGATTGAGCGGAAGTACAAAGAGCACCAGGCCCGGGAAGAAGCGCGCAAACCGGTCATCGAAACGGCGCTCGCCATGCTCCGCTCATCGGGCCTGACCGAAAACCAGATCGGCAACTACCGGAGCATCATCACCGCATTCCTGAACGTGGCAGAGACCACCGCAGCGGGTTCACCCGAGCGCGACCGAATGGTACAGACCATCCTGAGCGTTCACCAGCAACCGTACATCGATCAAGCCCTCCTCCGCCGCCTTGCCGAGCTGATTCTCTATCTTCATGTCCACGGGCCGTGAACTGCGCTCCCGGTCCCAGTGAATCCACCGATTCAAGGAAGATCCAGAGTGTTCATCCGGGCTTCAAGAGGAATCTGGGGAAGCCCGTGGAATCTGTAGCTGAATACCTCACGTCGGAAACAAGGATTGACTCTGGTTTCGGCCCCAGCCAGATTGGGTTGACATGCTACGTCGCCTGGTTGGCCGAAGAAGAGGCTGGAGTTCTAGACTGAACACCATCGCCAGCGAGAATACGTAGATCCCGACCTTGACACGCGCCTGTTTCTCTGCTAGAACCAGTACATAATTCTAGAAGTCTGGAGGTGGAAATTGACAACGCTTAAGCAGGAGATCTGCGAGAGAATCGACGCCCTGCCGCCAGAGGACCAACGCAAAGTGCTCGACTTGGCCCGTACGCTGGCTGAACGCAAGACCGCCGGCGTGAAAGGAAGAGACCTGCTCCCATTCACAAAGGGCTTCCCAAAAGAGGACGTGGAGACCATGCGGGTGGCCGTCGAAGAGGATTGCGAGAGGGTGGACCTGAGTGAATGGTAACATCCTCCTCGACGCCAACTTCGTAGTAGCGCTCTTCAATGAGGAGTCCGAGGCCCAGGCTGCGCTACTGGCTGCCGAGCGTGCCTGCGTACCAAGCGTTGTCCTCGGTGAGCTGTACTACGGCGCACGCAAGTCCGGTCGCCCGGAGGAGAACATGGCGCGCGTTGACCGCTTCGCGGCCGCGAGCGAGGTGCTTTTGCCCGACGTCGATTCAGCCAGGCTCTACGGAGTGCTGAGAGAAACGCTCAGGCGGAAGGGCCGACCGATTCCGGACAACGATATCTGGATCGCGGCCATCGCTCGGCAGCATGGCTTGACGCTTGTCACTCGGGACGCTCACTTCAGTGCTATCGATGAGTTGACAGTCACAGGCTGGTGAGCCGGCGCGTTCCCTATTCCGCGCCACGTTCCGGCCTGGCTCTTGTGTCCGACCGAGGCTGTTGGCTGCTAGCTGCAAGCCGTTGGCTCTCTTCGCTCCGCTGAAGGACCGGGCGAAGTTCGCCGCGCTCAGACTGGACCCGGAACTCGGAACCATCGTCTGGGAGAATGGCGCTGACCTGGCGCCGGAGTTCCTGTACGACCGTCTGCTCGTGCCGGCCGACAACTCGGAAGCCCTCGTCGCCCGCGACAAACCCGCGTCCGGCGCCTGACAACCGCAGCGGCTCAGCATCGCGGAGACAGATCAAACCGGTCTAGCCGCCCGCGACCGAATGGTACAGACCATCCTGAGCGTTGCCCAGCAACCGTACATCGATCAAGCCCTCCTCCGCCGCCTGGCAGGGCTGGTTTTCTCACTGCGCGCCTAGCAGCCTGCGCACGGCCTGAGGGGACGAAGAAGGGACGCCCGCCTCGAAACGGGCAGCTACTCGACTAGGACAACTTTGCGGATAGCTTGAGGCTTGTGGCTTGAGGCTTGTGGCTCTTGCCCGGCTTGAGCTTGCGCTTGGGCTTCTATCACGAAGTACACCCCCGGCGCCAGCGCCCGTACGTCGTTCACCACGGTCTTCAGGTCCATCACCTTGCGGCCGGCGGCATCCAGCAGGACCGATGGCTGGTAAACCACTAGGCGTGAATTCCTCGACACCAGCGACGGTCCTGCCAACTTCATCGTGCGGGACTGTGCTGCATCCTCGACCCCTGGCGGTACGTCTGGGTAGACAAGTATCATATCCTGACACCCGACGTAGATGCAGTGCTGGTCCGGATTCGAGACGATGGATGATGCGCGTGGCATGTGTGGATAGGCGGCGACCAGGCTGTCTGACCGCGTGTCGTAGACTCGGAGCGTGTTGTCTCTCCATGATCCTGCACAGAATAGATACCTGCCGGTGGCGTCAAGACATGCGCACCTGTACTGCAGGCTGGTCCCAATCCGAGCCACGACCGTGTCGCTGGCAGAATCAATCACCAGCACGCTGTCATGCTCACCGATGGAAAACCAGTAGAGCTTGTTGGTTGCGCCGGAGTACACGAGATAGTCACCGCTGTTGTTGACCCCGTTAGGGGCCCAGTAGATCGTATCGAGTAGCGAGAGCGAGTTGGAACTCCGGGCCTCAAGGTGACCATAACGCACCGTGTACACCTTCTCGCCGTCTCCGGTGTGCGCGGCCACACACCAATCTCCGTGACCAGTCGCCGAGTCGGCTATGATGCTGTCGGTCTTGCAGTCTAGGAGGGTAAGGCCCTCATCTCGCATGGAGAGCATGCGGTCATTGCCCAGGTACTCGAAGCCTAGGATGCCATCGTCAACAACGTCGATCAATCGCACGACCGAGTCGGTATTGCAGTCGACCACCCCCACGTAGCAGCCGGAGACGTCGTGGAAAAAGCAATACACCCTGTTCCCGTCTGGGTACCAGCAAGGGTAGGGTCCCAGCAAGGCCCACCCCGTCTCGATGAACCCGCGAAAGCTGTCCCTCACCCCATCCATCACGCCCAGGCCTCTCGGATAGGAGGAGAAGTAGAGCTTGTTGCTTGTCAGGCTGAACGCCATTCCCCAGGCGGCGAACGTCTCAGACACGAACGCCTGTGCGACCACGCGGTTGGTCTGCTCGTCAATAACGCTGACGCCGCCCGCCCAGGGGCAATACAGCTTACCCATCACAGGGTTGCGGCAGAGGTAGCGACCCCCATCACTCAGCGGGACGGCCATCCTCACGTAGCAACTGTCCCCCTTGTAGTCGAACACGGCCAGCGTCGACGACCGTGACTGCACACCGGCGCACATCAGCCTGTAGCGGGCCGGGTCGGCTTGAAAGTCAGCGGAGTAGTCGTCGCCCACGCCTGTCCTGGAAATGAGCTCGAATTGCGAGCAGTCCCATGCCAGGAGAATGACCCCGTAGCCTGCGATCAGGTAGAACAGGCGGTTGCGCACGGTGTCGCAGAACATGCCCTTTACCTCGTTGACCCATTCGCCCGCGTAGCCGGACCGGATGAACGTGTCCTGGCTGCAGTCGAACTCCCAGATAGCCGAGTTGCCCATAGCATAGAGCCGGTCCGTGACTTCGTTGCAGGCCAGCGCGGGCTCAAGACCGCCGCTGCACACAAAAGTCATTCCGGCAACTACTGAGTCAGTGGTTGTGCTGATGACGAAAACAGTGTCGGGAGCGGTCCAGGGAACTCGCTCCACGTACAACTCCTGTCGGCGTTTGTTGACGCAGAGTGCCGTCGACGACCTGATCTCATCGATGTTGGCGACAATGGAGTCGGACGAGCATGAGATTGCTCGCACAGCATCACGGGTTGCAGCATACAGCTTGTTCGTGGTTGGGTCGTAGACCACAGCAGTAAGGCTGTCGCCAACTGGAATGACCTTGAGGACCTCGTTTGTGACGCAGCTTATGGCCGTGACCGTGCAGTCGATGGTGTCTCTGCAATACAGCTTGTCGCTGCCCGAGCTGTAGATGAGCGACGT
Organism: Caldifarciminota bacterium; assembly: GCA_016935295.1. Taxonomy (GTDB): domain Bacteria; phylum Hydrothermota; class Tepidihabitantia; order Tepidihabitantales; family Tepidihabitantaceae; genus UBA2258. The sequence goes on from JAFGRF010000132.1 coordinate 5,077, forward strand.
TGGGCGCGTTCCGACCTGGATCGTGCCGAGGACGCTGTTGGTGGCGCAGTCGATGATGGCGATGCGACCCTGTTGCGGGTACGAGCAGTACAGCTTGTTGTGTTGGCTGACGAGCAGAGCGCCGCCGATCGGTGTGCCGGTGTTGATGCGCTTCATGCGCTGGAAGGTGTTGCCGTCCACCACGATGATGTCCGAGGACTCGCTCGCGACGTATATGTTGTTCGTCGAACTACCGAACGCCAGATGGTAGCCGGGCCGCAGCGGCCCCAGCGAGTCCGGCAGCAGGATGGTATCAGGAACAGGCTGGCTCAGCCCCACGCTCGTGACAAGACCCAGCACCACCGTGCAGAGGAGCAGTCCTGGCTTCAGCATGTTGGCACCTAGCCTTTGCTGGCCAGAGTCTAGAGTTGTCTCATCCGATTGTCAAGCCGCCGCACAGAACGCGAACAGGAGGGGCAGGCTTGCGCCCGCCCTGCTGAGGCGAGGAGGCCTACTCCGCCGAGCGTCGAGGCGGCCTTGGCCGCGCCCTCTATAAGTAGCTGATCGGTAACGGGACGGGGAAATCAACTGCAGCGATCATCTCGGTCGGTGTGCCTTGAGGTGAGCTTCGACCTCATCTACGAAATGCCGGGCTTTGCCGGCATATTCCATTGCCTCATCGGACGTGACGGGTCGAACGGGCTGGTAGTCTGACACCTGACGAATATCGAACGTCTTGTGAAGATCGCGTCAGAGATCCTTTGGCAGAACACCCTTGAGCACGAATTCCGAGTCGAACAGGCCGATTGCACCAGTGTGCTTGCCAGCGACCTTGCCCATGTTCTGCAGAAGCGCGAGGACCGCATAGAACATGGCATAGTACGCGCGGTTGATGATGCTCATGGCGGTGCCGCCTCCCTGGGCCAGCACCATGGCGTCGTTCAGGGAAGAACGGGCTTGTTCGAGTCGGAGCTTCACGAGTTCGGAGGTCTGTTCGGGCTTCACGCGGTGACACCTTCCCGTCCCACCGCGATGGCCAGCAGTGAAGACGAGAGCAATCCCTCCTCCCAATCGTGCCGCTCGACGGTGACCGGCACAACGACGATGCCTTGCGCCAGTCCCACCTCCCATGCGCAGTCGTTGACGTAGTCGTCAGCCTCGCGATCCACAGCCGTGTTCAGTACGACCAGGACGTCGAGGTCGGAGTCAGGGTCTGCGTCGCCGCGGGCGCGAGACCCGAACAGCACCAAACGACTCACCGACAGCCGCTCTTGCAGCTTGGTCTTGAGCTGACGCAGGATATCGGATTCCTGGGGAGTCATTGGCTTGCGGGTAGACAACGGACGGTCTCAAGGTATCCGGTGGTTTCTTGGGCATTGGCGATGGCCTCGTCCCAGGTCGCGCCCTCGGTGATGCATCCGGGAAGCGCCGGGACCGTGACGGTGAGTCCACCATCCTCGTTCCTCTCCAGATGAATGAGGTATCTTGCCTGCATGGACTATGATACACAGCCCACATAACAAGTCAAAGTGGCCGACGGTTTTGAATGAAGCATCCAGGCACCTGGAATCAGCGAGGCCACGAAACGCGAGCAGACGTCTGATGTGATTGTGGTCGGGGCCGGGCATTCGAGCGTCGAGGCGGCCTTGTTGACTGCCTCTGGTCGCGTCCTATAATCGGACAAAAGGAGTACACATGAAGTCTCTTCGACTGCTGGCGCTCGTTCTGACAACGCTGATGGTCGGCTCCGCGCTGGCCGACCTGAAGATGGAGACGTTCACGCGGGCTTCGATGCTCACCGGTCTGGGTTCAACCGAAGCCAATGCGGTAACCCAGTACCAGGGCGACAAACGTACAGAGGAGAATACTACGAAGATGGTCGGCGGCATCGGCGGCGTGTTCGCCGGCAAGCCGCAGACGAGCGTTCAGATCACCCGGTTGGACAAGGACCTCGTCTGGGACCTGAACCCGCCCAAGAAGACCTACACCGAGCGTCCGATTGCCCTGCCGACCGGGACTGAGACCAGAGCAGAGAGAAGACAGAGCGGTCCGGAGCAGAAGCCCTACAAGATCGTGAAGTCGGAGATCAAGGTTACGAAGCCCGGCGCGACCAAGACCATCAACGGCTTTGCCTGCACTGAGTATGTCATTACGTGGGAAGTAGTAATGGAGGACACGGCCTCAAAGGGCAAAGTAACTCAGGTGATGACGACCGACCTCTGGAACACACCGCTGACCGACCAGTTGAAGAAGGCCCAGGCGATTGAGGCCGAGTTCAACCGCGCCTACACGAAGAAGCTGGGCGTCGAGTTGGCGCCGGAAGAGACCGACCGGCTCGGGACAGCAATGCTGACCTCGATGTACGGACTCGACCCGAAAGAAACTGCGGGCAAGATGGACGAAGTCGCCAAGGAGATGGCGAAGGTCGAGGGCTACCCGATTGTCACCGAGGTGAAATGGCAGTTGAAGGACGACTCAACCGCCAAAAAGCCCGAACCGGAACCCGAATCCGAACCGGCACCCCGGAGCCTGCGTGGCCTGATTGGCAAGGAAATCGCCAAGAACATCGTCCCTGCCAAGCCCAAAGACGAAGGGGTGGTTTTCTCGTCATATCAAGAGGTGAAGTCGGTGTCGCTCGACGCAATACCGGAAACGGCCTTTGAGATACCGGACGGGTACAAGAAGGTGGAGAAGTAACGGAGCAGTGGTCTGGAAATCCGGTGGTCGAGTGATCCAGTGAGAGACACCTGACCGGCCACGGCCTGAAGTCCAAAGCTTGGAGTGCGGGAGCGCAGCTCCCGCTTTTCTTACGCCGGATCGGGACACGATCCGGAATCCCCGGAGGATTCCGGTCATGTCCCCCTAGAGGCGTTCGGAAAGAAGGCGCGCGACGGCTTCGAGAAACTCGACGTCGTCCGAATCAAACGCGTCGGGTTTGTCTGAGTCGATGTCAATCTCACCCCAGAACGCGCCGCCCTTGATGACCGGCACAACGATTTCCGAACGTGTCTCCAGCGAGCAGGCCAGGTAGCGGGCATCTGCCCCGACATCGGGCACAACCTCGGTTCTCTTCGACACCGCTGCGGCTCCGCAGATGCCCGTGCCAACCGGTATCCGGGTGTGCACGGTTGGTTTCCCCTTGAACGGACCCAGCACCAAGTCATTGCCCTCCAGCCGGTAGATTCCGGCCCAGTTGTAGTTCGGGAAGTTCTTACGCAGGCTGATAACCACGCGGGCCTGCAGATCCTCGGGCCCCTTGGCAGCAAGAACGAACTGCCTCATCTCATCGAATTCCTTCTGGTACTTCATAGCTCTAGTTCCTGCCCAGTCTGCAATCTACAATCCTCAGTCTGCAATCTGAAATCGTCTGTGCTTCCCGTCCTTCATGATCGGCTTGCCGTCGCCGTAGACTGTAAAGCCCTTGCGCGTGTCGCAGACCATGTCCCAGTGGAGCGCCGACTTGTTCCTGCCGCCGCTCTCGGGCAACGCCGCGCCGACCGCGATGTGCATCGTCCCGCCGATTTTCTCATCAAAGAGCGTGTTCTTGGTGAACCGCTTGATTGAGTAGTTCGTGCCGAACGCAAGCTCGCCCACATACCGGGCCCCGGCGTCGGTATCGAGCATCGTCTGCAGGTAGCTTTCGCCTTTGTCCGCCCTGGCGTCGACGACCTTGCCCTTCCTGAAGGTGAGCCGGACGTTCTCGACTTCGCGGCCACCGTAGATAGCCGGGAACGAGTAGCGGATGTGGCCCTCGGCTGAGTTCTCGACCGGGCCGGTGAAAATCTCGCCGTCAGGGAAGTTCTCGTGCCCGTCGCAGTTGATCCACTTCCGCCCCGCGACGCCGAATGACAAGTCGGTGTCGGGCCCCACGATGCGTATGGTCTTCAGGCTGTTGAGGAAACGCACGTATCTTGCCTGCACGCGGGATACCTTCTTCCACTCGGCCACCGGGTTCTTCTCACCCAGCTTGCCTGCCCGGTACACGAAATCCTCATACTCGGACAGAGACATCTCCGCATCCTGGGCCAATGAGTTGTTCGGAAACAGGGTGCCGCACCACTTCAAACTGCCCGACCCGATCCGCTTGAGATAGCGGTCGAACATCTTCTTGCGGGAAGCCTGCGAGGTAGCCAGCTTCTTCGGGTCCACGCCCGTGAGTTCCTTTGAGTTCCAGCCGCCCCAGATAGAGAGACTGGCGTCGAGTCGGTCAGTCTCGAGGTCGGTTGTCGGCGGCATGAAGGTGAGCTGTTCCTTCGACGCGTGCTTGTAGAACTCGTAGGAGAGTCCCGGCAGCGAGACTCGCGTAATCGGGTTGCCGCCGGCCTTGAGTATCTCGACGTAGGCAGCCCGGATCAGGTCCTCCGCGACCGCCGCACCTTCAATCCTGACCCAATCGCCCTTCGCGATATGCAGGCTGTATTGAACCAGGACCTTTGCCAGCTTCTCGACTCTGAAGTCCGC
>JAFGRF010000010.1 GCA_016935295.1 Caldifarciminota bacterium
CAAAATCGCTATCCCGGGTGCAAATCCCGGTGCCGCCTCTTCCCAGCAGGACAAGTATCCGGCATGCAGCTCTCGGCGCACCGGGCATGGCGACCGGTCGCCCCGGCTTGACCCCGTCAGCCGTCTGCTGTCTACTGTATTCCGTCCGCATCGCCGGGATGGCGGAATTGGTAGACGCAGGGGACTTAAAATCCCCAGGCCTCAGGGCCATGCCGGTTCGACTCCGGCTCCCGGCATCGAGGCGCCGGAAATCTGGCGCCGGAGGCTTGACGCCGGCCGGGTCTGTTGTAGCCTGAGCTGCGCGCGTGGTACGACGGGTGTCGACGGGTCCGCGGATTCGGCATTCGTCATTCGACAATCGTCATTGTCCTGGGCCGTTAGCTCAGTTGGAAGAGCACCTGATTTTTAATCCGGTGGCCGCAGGTTCGAGTCCTGCACGGCCCATCACGAGATAGCTTTCATCCCCACATCGAGCGGTGTGACGTCTGTTGTGGAATTCGCGCTGGTCGGAATGGCGACGCCTTTCATTGACGCAGTTCTGACTACGTCGTAGCTGCCGGGTCCGTATCGGGCGCGGCGGCGTCTGATTTGGGGCGCGGTCTTCGGAACACCCTGTCCCTCCACAGCTCGAACTCCGCGAAGTACATGTCCGCCACGCGGCGGGTGAAGGCCGGGTCGCGGGAGCGGGCGACCTCGGCCGCAACCCGGCGCTCGCGCTCGTCGGTGCCGGGCAGGGTCTCGAGCGCGATGGGCAGCAGCGTCGGCAGCCAGCGGAAGTACCGGAAGAACGTCTGGCCTTCGATGCCCGCCGCGGTCATCCGGGTCCCGGTGTTGACCACGATGGTTGCGAACAGCGTGAAGTCGTAGGGCGAGTCGACCCGGGGCGCGGACGGGCCCGCGTGCCGGCGCTTGAAGCGCGCGGACAGGGGCTTCTCGATGTTGTGCGCCTCCGCGAGAGACGGCAGGTAGTCGAGTTCGCCATCCCGCTCCATCTGCGCGAACCGCTTCATCACTTTGTACCGGATGAGCCGCAGTCCTTCGACCGGCAAGGTCCCCATCGCGAGCGCCTTCGCCTCGGCTTCCTCGAGCCGCTGCTCCCGCGTCTTGCGCCGCCGGCTCGGCCGCTCGACTATCCCCGGTCTGGGCCGGGTCTGCTTCAGGATGCGCCACACCTTGTGCCCGTAGCTGAACGCGAACCTGCGCACCCCGAGCACCGACACCACCCCGAGGTCGTCCATGTGCTCCTGGATGTCGTTGTCCACCCGGCCCTGCTCGAGCCAGGCCCGGGCCTGCTTGCGCACCCGCAGCTCGCGCTCATCCGGCGCGAGCGGCGGCTCGCCCGCGAACCGGCGCCAGATGGTCGTCTTGATGTCGTAGTAGTGGAGCTTCTTCGCGACCGAAGCCGGCATCTGTTCGGTGAAGGCCCTGACCTGTTCCTTGCCCCGGGCTTCGAGCGGCGAGCCGCGCGACACGTGGTCGTACAGGAGCCCGACCAGCTCCTCCCGCGTCACCCGGCAGACGCTCAGGTAGTCGAGCAGCAGCCGGGCGCTGACCCGGCCGAGCTTCCCCCTCTCCAGCCGGCTGATGTTGCTGCGGTAGCCCTTGTTCCTGCCCAGGCGCCGCACGAACTCGTCCAGCTCCAGCCCGGCACCGAGCCTCAGCTCCCTGAGCTTGCGGCACAACTCGACCGGCAGGCCGAGCCTTTCCCTGGTCCGCGCCACGACCTGGATTCCCACCCTCGGTTTGCAGTACTGGGGAGGATTGCGCTATTTCTGTTGGTTTCTGGGACCGTTGCAGGCTATGGTTGGGTGGAGCCTGATGTACGCCCGGACGCGGAGCAGCAGTGCTGATGGACTGTTGACCGATTGCACGACACGGCGCAGCTGGCTGTGCATCGACTCCAACGTGCTTGTTGTCCTCGGCAGCCTGAGTTCCGGGTGGCTAAGGTAGTTCCTGTACAGACCGAGGTCTCTCAGGAACTCCCGTGCTATGCCGCGTAGCCGTTCGGTGTAGTCCTGGTGTTCTGCCAGGATGCATATCAACTCCTCTATCAAGTCCAGCCGCCCAGAGTCGGTCGTCACCAGGGCCTCGGATACGGCGCGCACCAACACGCGGCGTGCCTCCCGCCCCGCCACCCTGCTCTGCACGCGCCCCATCATATCGTGCAGCTTCGACAGCAGATGGTAGTGACATAACTGGTGTACCCAGCGGTTGCTGCGTGCGATTCCCTTCGAGCCTCGCAGCCCATCCGAGACTAGAGCCCTTACGTGCCTGCGTATGCCCACCGGAATGGTGCCGACAGCACGCTTCCAACCCTCCATGTTCTCCTTCCCCGGTAGCAGCAGAGGATCGAGAAACCAGGCGACGTCACAGCCTATGGGCTTCACCGCCATGTCGTACAGCACCCAGTACTTTCCTCGGAAGGTAGACCACATGCCGTCCGTTAGCAGCACCAAGTCCTCGGATTCGGCCAGCAGCGGGACAGCTTGCTTCCGGACCAGATGCTCAAGGGCGCGTCGGGTCCGACGGCAGACCGTCGACGGCACGCAGCCCGAGCTGCAAGCCAGCCTGGTTGTAGTTACCTTGTCCTGGAGTATGCGGCGAGGCAGCGATTCCCTGACGCGGGACCGCTTTGGCCCACGGCGAGCGGGCCTGACTGACCACGTCCGACCGCAACGAGCGCACCGACGCCTGCGGCCGCCGTAGCGCTGCACACGGGGTGGATTGCAGTGACATCTCGCATGTATGTCAGCCATACAAACGAATTGTCGTCGGAAACCGACCCTAACCAACGCAGTATCAACAAGGCACGCCTCCGCGAATACACAGAATTAGCGCAATCCTCCCCAGTACTGCAAACGGGAAACCGGCCCCCCAAAACGTCCTAAGCTTCGTCCTTCCAACTTCTTACTTCGCACTTGAGGAATCCCCCCTCCCTGCTCTCCATCACCCTCTGGTACGGCCTCGTGCACGCCCCCTGGCAGGGGGTCTCGCAGGGCGTCTGCACGAGGCTCTTGCCCGGAGTCTGGTCATCAGTCTTGCCAGGAGTTTGGACGTCTCTCAGGCAGGTTCCGTGGCACGGACTCTTGCCCGGAGTCAAGCCCGCTCCCGGCCACGGTCTCTGCCATTGAGTCGGTCCTGCTCCCGGCCACGCCCCGTGCCTCAGGGCATGCCAGGCTCTGTGCGCGGCGGTCTGCGAAGCGGTGTGCCGGA
>JAFGRF010000133.1 GCA_016935295.1 Caldifarciminota bacterium
ACTGCCATCCGGGGAGATGTGCTGCGAGTGCTGAAGAAGCTCGCAGGTGCAGGTTTCGACCTTATTCTCGCTGACCCGCCCTATCTGCACGCGCTGGTCCAAGCGACGATCGACCGGACAGCCGAGTTCGGTGTCCTTGGTTCGGACGGTTGGTTTGTGGCCGAGCATCACAAGCAGGAGGTGCCGACGTCCCCGAGTGGCTGGGAGACGGTGAAGCAGGGAACGTACGGCGAGACATGGGTGAGTGTCTTCAGGAGGATAGTATGAGGCAGAGAACGAAATCAGAGGGCAGAAGGCAGAAGCTGGAAGGCAGAAGTCCGGAGACAGGGCAGAGGATTGCGATATACCCCGGTAGTTTCGATCCGATAACGCTTGGGCACCTCGATGTGGTCAAGCGGGCCGTCCATCTCTTCGACAAGGTCGTCGTCGCTGTTGCGAGTCGACAGGAGAAACACCCTCTGTTCACATGGAAGGAACGCATCCAACTGGCAGAGGAGGTTACCAGCGGGATGGACCGTGTCGTTGTCCGCGCGTTCGATTGCCTGCTCGTGGACTTCGTGCGCGAGCAGAACGCACAGGCCATCATCCGCGGAATGCGCGCGGTGATGGATTTCGACTATGAGTTCCAGATGGCGCTGACCAATCGGAAGCTAGCGCCGGCAGTGGAGACGATCTTCTTCGTGCCGTCGGAGAGGTACTTCTACCTCAGTTCGTCGCTGGTGCGCGAGCTTGCGGCCAAGGGCGGTGAGCTCACCTGCTTTGTCCCGGAGCCAGTGGTGAAGGCGTTGCGGAGCAAGCTGACGCAGTGAAGCCAGCCTTCTGCTTCTCTACTCCCCAGTCCCAGGTCCCCGTTCTTTCTCCTCATGCGTTTCGTTGACGTAGTCACGATTCAGGTGCGGGCCGGGTCAGGGGGCGATGGCTGCGTTTCATTCCGGAGGGAGAAGTTCGTGCCCAAGGGCGGACCGGACGGTGGCGACGGCGGCGACGGCGGATCGGTGGTCCTGTGGGGCAATCACTACCTGCAGACGCTCGCCGACCTTGAGTATCACCGGTTCTACAAGGCGAGCGCCGGCGGGCACGGCCGGGGCGCCAACCGGACCGGCTCGAAAGGCGAGAGCGTACGGGTACCGGTGCCGCTCGGCACAGACGTGTTCGATGCGGGCACCGGCGCGAAGCTGGGCGAGATTCTGGAGCCGAAGCAGGAGCTGGTCATCGTGCACGGGGGCAAGGGTGGCCGGGGCAACGCGAGGTTCGCAACGTCGACCGAGCAGGCGCCGCGTCGGTTCGAGCCGGGCGAGCCCGCCGCGGAGCTCAAGGTCAGGCTCGTGCTGCGGCTGGTAGCCGACATCGGCATCGTCGGGCTGCCCAATGCGGGCAAGTCAACGCTGCTGTCGCGGCTGACGCGGGCAAACCCCAAGGTTGCCAGCTACCCATTCACGACCCTGACGCCGAACCTCGGGGTGATGCAGACCAAGGACGTGCGGTTCACGGTTGCCGACATGCCGGGCATCATCAAAGGCGCGCACGAAGGCAAGGGGCTGGGTCTGGCATTCCTGCGGCACATCGAGCGGACGCGGATGCTTGTCTTTGTAGTCGATGCGGCGGCCGAACATCCGAAGCACGACTACGACGAGCTGGTGGCCGAGATCAACGACTACAACAAGGAGATACTTGAACGGCCGCGCGTCATTGCTCTGAACAAAGTTGACCTCGTGACCGGACGGAAGCCGTCTCTGCGGCTGGACGCGGAGCGGGTCTGGGTATCAGGTCTGACCGGTCAGGGCATCGATGATCTGCGCCAGGCAATCGGCCGGGCATTCCCGACGCCCGCGTAGCATCACATGATCGAGCAGTTTGTCGACCTGTACGCGGTGCCGCGGATGAACGAGACGCGGCTGAAGAACCTGCTGGCCCGGTTCCTGACGCCGGAGCGCGTGTTCGATGCCGACCAGGATGACCTCGTCGAGGTGAAAGGCATAGACAGGGAGCTTGCGACAGCCATCCGGTCATACCGTCGCGGCGACGAGACGGCGCGGCGGCTGAAGGCGGCGCAGGCGCTTGGTGTCCGTGCCGTCAGTTACGGTGACGAGGCCTACCCCGGCAACCTGAAGAGGCTTGCGCACATGCCGCCTGTGCTGTTCGTGCGCGGGGAGATTCGGCCGGAGGATGAGACCGCTGCGGCGGTTGTGGGTACGCGGGTGCCATCGTACTACGGCCGGCAGGTAGCGGAGAAGCTGGGACGCGAACTGGCACAACATGGCGTCACCGTGGTGAGCGGGTTGGCCCGAGGTGTTGATACCTTTGCGCACAAGGGCGCGCTTGAGGGCGGCGGCCGGACCGTGGCCGTGCTCGGGTGCGGCATCGACGTCTGTTATCCGCCCGAGAACCGGAGGCTGTATGAGGCAATCGCGGCCGAAGGTGCGGTTCTCTCGGAGTTCTCGCTTGGAGTCGAGCCGCTGGCGATGAACTTCCCGAAGAGGAACCGGGTCGTATCCGGCCTGTCGCGGGCGGTGGTGGCGGTCGAGGCCGGCGAGAAGT
>JAFGRF010000134.1 GCA_016935295.1 Caldifarciminota bacterium
AACATCGGAATCAGGGCGAGCGGCTTGACTTGCAGCAACTGTGAAATAGACTTAGACGTGGTGGTTTCGGGCCGCTCGAGAGGCGTCGAGCCGGCCCGCTGCCCTTCCCAAAAGGAGATAAGATGTCGAAAAAGTTGACCGTGTTGTTCTGCTGTCTGGCTGTAGTCGTCGCCGCGACCGCTCGCGCCGAGCTGCATCGGCTCGGATTCGTCTCTGAAGACCTCAGCAAGATTGCACCCGAGCGCGAGGTGAAGAGTATTCCGGTCGCGCCCGGCGCGACGACCTTCAGCCTGCTGCCGAGCGTGGACCTGACCAGTGAGATGCCGCCGGTCGGAAATCAGGGCGGTCAGGGCTCCTGCGCCGCGTGGTCCATCACCTACTACCACCGGACCCAGCTCGAGTACCGCGAGCGGCACTGGGACCTGAGCGACCCGCATCACCAGTTCAGCCCGGCCTTCACCTACAACCAGGTCAACGGCGGCGGCGACAATGGCTCAGGGTGGGACAACATGTCGCTCATCTGCGAACAGGGCGTCGCCAGCCTGGCTGACTGCCCCTACAACGACGCCGACCCGGTGAGCTGGCCGTCCGAGTCGGCCTACTCCCACGCCATCCCGTTCCGGGCGAAAGACTGGGCCTGGTTCAACACCCACGACACTTCCGGCATCAACATGATCAAGCAACTGCTGGCCAACGGCAGCACTTCGTCCCTCTCGATTGGGGTCTGGGGCAACTTCGACAACATCGCCGCGCACAACTACATGTACTGCGCGTCCGACCGGGAAGGCGAAAACCGCGGCGGGCACCTGATAACCTTTGTCGGATACAACGACACCCTGACCACGGTCGACGGCAAAGGCGCGTTCCGGATGGTCAACTCCTGGGGTACAAGCTGGGGCCAGTCCGGCTACTTCTGGATGTCGTACGAGGCGGTGATGGACAGCTTCCTGAGCCGGCGGGAAGTAGCGTTCATGACCGACACGGTCGGATACGTGCCCAAGCTCCTCGCGCGGGTGCGCATCGACCATCCGACCCGCGACCGCGTCGGGCTGGGGTTCACGGTCGGCAAGCGCTGGAGCTCGCTCTGGCTGAAAGACTTCCGCACCTGGCGCCACGCGCGCACCGACCAGCCGTTCCCGGCCAACAACATGGTCTTCGACCTGACCGAAGCCGCCCCCTACATCGAGAACAGCCAGGCCGATTCAGTCTACTTCATCGCCATGGACACACGGCGCGACGGCAAGAGTGGAACCATCCTCAAATCATCGGTGCAGTACCTCGACTGGGGCACCATGTTCTTCTCGGCCTCGACCCCGCTCGGGATTGCGGACAACGGTGACGCGGCCCCGGCCGGCCACCGCATCTGGCAGCTCGACAACGACGCCACCGCCGACTGGATCTTCACGCCGGTCGGCATTGTCGGACCGGAAACATCGTACGTGCCGCGGGTCGAAGTGCGGAACTACAGCAAGACCACGGCCGACTTCCCGGTGATGCTCTCGATCACCACCGGCTACGCGGACACCGTACAGGTGACCGGGCTCCTGCCCGCCCAGGCGGAAACGCTCGAGTTCAAACCCTGGACCATTCCGGTTCGCTGCACCGCCATGGTCAGGTGCTCGACCGCCCTCGCTGGCGACGAATACCACGGCAACGACGTCTACACCAGCATCACCTGGGCCCGCTACCACGACGTGGCCATGGTCGCGATTACCGCCCCGTCCGACACGGTCGACTCCGGGACGCTCTACTATCCCCAGGCAATGATCCGGAACAACGGCACGCAGGACGAATACGTCACGGCCACGTTCCGGATTCCCGATGAAGGCTACCTGCGTCAGTCCCGCGTTACGGTTCCTCCCAACGAAGAGAAATCGGTGACGTTTGCCACTTGGGTTCCCAAGAACCTGGGTGCCCACACGGTAAGGTGCAGTCTCAGCCTGGCCGGTGACGCCGAGCCTGCCAACGATACCATGGGCGGAATCGTGTATGTCCAGCCGGTCGGGATAGCCGAAGGAAAGCCGGCTCCGCCCGCGTTCCGGCTTGACGTACCGCGGCCGAGCGTGTTCGGCCGCAGCGCCGCCATCGGCTACGCCATACCCAGAACGGCAGTGGTCACGCTGACGGTGTACGACGCCACCGGTGCGCTGGTCAGGCAACTGGTGCGCAGCAAAGCAGCGGCCGGAGAATACCGTCTGACCTGGGACGGCCGCGACGAACAAGGCCGCACGGTTCCTGCCGGCGCCTACTTCTGCCGGCTGGAGGCCGGTGACCAGCTCGCCTCAGCGGCCCTGCTCAAACTCTAGAGCAACAAGACAGCTCACAGCCAGAGACGGCGCGGTCCCCCGCGCCGTCTCTGCTATCGGCAGGCCCTTTCCCTAGTCATGCGTCAGGATCGGCGAAGTGCCCGTGGTTGTTCGTCGGGAAGCACCGGCAGACGTGCCTTCGCTTGTGGAGATAACTGCATTGGCAGTTGCCTCGGCCCTAGCCTCTACCTCAGCCTCGACCTCTACCTTTGATTCAGTCCGTCATTGTACCTCACATTCTTCCTCAGAAAGTACGGACAAACGTATCGTCAACTGGACAGCAAACTGCGTCGCGCACTGCGTCGTCAACTGAATCCTGCACTGAATCTCAAACTGCATGAGCCA
>JAFGRF010000135.1 GCA_016935295.1 Caldifarciminota bacterium
GTACGTCGTTGAGTCGTTGAGGAGGTAGTCGATGAGCAACAACATGATGCGGTCGAATGGCGGGCGTGAGCCGCCGTTTGAGCGGATTCGGCGGGTCAACGCGTCCGGCGCGGAGTTCTGGTCGAGCCGCGAGTTTGCCCAGGTGCTCGGCTATTCCGACTACCGGAACTTCGAGCAGGTCATCCAGAAGGCGCGGCTGGCCTGCTTCAACAGCGGGCAGAAGTTAGCAGACCATTTCGTTGACGTCACCGAAATGGCGGTGATGCTCAGGATAATGAAGAGCGACCTTGCCGCGCTGGGGGCACGCCGGCCGCGGAGACTAAGGTCAGAGAGGTAAGACATGGCAGACGTACGTCCGAAGACAGTCGATGAGTACCTTGCTCGTGTTCAGCCCCGATTCCGGGCAGCGCTGGAGAAGTTGCGGAAGCAGATCAGGGCAGTAGTTCCCGAGGCCACCGAGGGCCTCGCATGGGGCATGCCGTCGTTCCGTTTGCGGGTCTGGCTTGTCTGCTACGCCGCGTTCAAAGACCATTGCAGCTTCTTTCCGATGAGCGCCGACGTGGTGCGGAAGTACTCGCGTCTGCTGAAGGGCTTCAAGACGACCAAAGGCACAATCCACTTCACGCCGGAGAAACCGCTGCCGGCTTCACTGGTCAAGACGTTGGTCAACGCGCGCGTCGCCGAGGTCAAGGCCGGGCGCACGGATCGGCGCTGATCCGGGCGCGCTTGACCGCTCGAACGGTGACGGGAGAATCGGATTGACCGTACAGCAAGCAGACCAACCAGAGGAGGGCATGTGAACGGACTGTGCTACTGGGAGATACCGTCGAGGAACGCGGCGAAGTCGGCCGCTTTCTATTCGAAGCTGTTCGGCTGGAAGATGACGCCGTCGGGCAAGGACTACATGATGTTCTCGGTCAAAGGCGGGATGGGCGGCGGGATTCAGAAGGTGCCGAAGGCGCCCGGGCAGGGCGTGATGGTGTACATCGAGGTCAAGGACATTCCCGTAACGCTGAAGAAGGTGGTGAAGCTCGGCGGCAAGGTGCTGCGACCGAAGACCGAGATCGGGAGTGATTGGGGCTATTGGGCCGCGTTCAAGGACCCCGGCGGCTGCACGAGCGTGTGTCTCTGGTCACGCCGCTAGCGCGGCGCGGAATCAGCGGCCCCGGCAGTCCCTGTCGGACAGCGCAACGTTGCATCGTACATCATCAGTCGGTATGGTATCCATAGTCGTGCTGTGAAACGGGCTGTGTCTGTCGAGAACCAACAGCCCTCGCCAAGGAGGATCGATGACTGAAGAGAAACGCTACACCGAAGCCGAGCTGCACAAGAAACTCGCGATCGACACGTTCAATGAAACGTGGAACTACATCGACAAGAAGGACCGCACGCCGGAGGACGATGCCGAGATGCTGCATCTCATCCATGCCTCGCGCTACCATTGGGGTAAGGTCGGGACCGCGCTTGAGTTCGCGCGCGGCGACCAGATGTTGTCGAAGGTATACGCGACCCTGAAGCAGCCCGAGCTCGCGCTCCGGTTCGCGGAAAGCTGCCTTGCCCTGTGCCAGCGCAACGGCATCGCGGACTTCGACATCGCCTTCGCGTACGCGTCGATGTCCGAGGCGCACCTGCTTGCCGGCAGCAAGCCCGAAGCGCTGAGGTACTACGGGCTGGCCGAGCAGGCTGCGGAACAGATAGCCAAGCAGGAGGACCGCGACTACTTCCTGAGCGTGCTGCACGCGCTTCCGGTCAAGGGCTAGTGGCGCCGGCCGGCTGGAGCGGCGCCGCAAACGACCGCCGTCCTGCTCGACGTGAACAAGATCGACATCGTACCGCTCAGGCGGGCGTTCAACGAGAGGTAGACCGCAGACAGGAAGACATTCCAAGGAGGATCTGTGTCGCGTGTGATTCACTTCGATCTGATGTCTGAACAGCCGGACAAGCTGGCTGAGTTCTGCACCAAGGCCTTCGGCTGGAACGTGGTGAAATGGGATGGGCCGATGGAGTATTGGCTTGCAGGAACGGGCGACCGGGCAAAGCCGGGCATTGACGGCGGTATCGGTCGCGGCAAGCCGGTTGACCAGGTCGTGCTGACCATCGACGCAGCTGATCTTGATGCAGCCGTAGCCAAGGCGGTTGCGGCCGGCGCAGAGGTCGCACAGCCCCGCGGCCCGATTCCCGGTGCAGGCTGGTTCGCCACGGTCCGTGCTCCTGACGGCAACCTGTTCGGACTGATGCAGGACGACCCCGCGGCCAAGTGACCGCGCGATAGCCGACAGGGAGCACAAATGTCCCGCGGCGGCCTGCGAGAAGTGATCCGGTAGGTAGCGGCTGCCGGAAATGCAGTGTTCGGGCTCCGGATTCTGTACAATGGCATCACCGAGGGCTTCCGGGCAACGCGTCTGGAGGTGCTTTCCTGCGCTGGGCTGATGACGTTCTTGTCGCCCAACGCACTTCTGCTCGTAGTTGACCATTTGGGAAGAAAGGCCTGATACAGCTGCTGCCGGGTGCTGTTTGAAGTTCGAGGGGCGGCGCGAGCCGCCCCTCGACTCTCACGGATGCCGATTAGCTGCGGGTTGTGAAGCTGATGTCGTCGAGCAGCAGCGAGGGGAAGTAGCCCATCGGTGCATCATGCACGCGATTCTCGACATCCATCACTTTCTTGAGGTCCTCGTAGACATTGCCCGTGGCCAGCGAGTCTTTGATCACTCCGACTATCCTGCCGTCCTCGACCAGGAGTCCCGGGGCAAGGCCGATCGAGTATTCGCCGCTGAGCCGGTTGCCGGAGTGCGCGCCCAGCGCCATCACCCCGATTACGCCCCGTCCCATCAGTTTGAGCATCTGCTCGAATGCGTGCTCACCGGGCGCCATCGTAAGGTGTCCGAGCGACGCCTCGGGCTGCGCGGTCACGTCGCCGCGCCATCCGTGGCCGGTCGGCTTGACTCCCAACTTGTGGGCGTAGAACCGGTTGTTGTAGAACGCCTTAAGCGTTCCGCGTTCGAACAGCGTCAGATTCCGGCAGGGAGTGCCTTCGTCGTCGAAGGCGCGCGCACCGGGCAGGCTGTCGTTCAGCGGCTCGTCCCTTAGCGTGAGCTTGTCGCTCAGCACCTGCTCGCCGATCCGGTCGACCAGCGGTGATACTTTCTCGTACACGTTCCGGGCGTGGGTGGCTTCGATCAGCCGCCAGATGAGCGCGTAGGCGGTGTAGGGGAGAAACAGAACCTTGGACCGGCCGGACGAGGCCTTCACTTCTTTCTGCGACGCATTGTAGGTTTCGGCGACGAAACGCAGGTCTTCTTCGGGAAACGGCGTCAGCGACTTTGCCGAGAAGCCGCGGAAGACGTTTGCCTGGGTGCCGGGATAGAGCACAGCGCCGTATGACCCGTAGCTGGTCGACAGGCTGCGTGCGTCAACCCCGCTGCTCGTCAGTACCCGCTGGTCACTCGTGGTGCGCGTCGCCGCAGCGTTCACCTGGCCTTTGGTTTGGCTCGACAGGTACTCGACAATCCGGCGGCACTCGTCCACGAGCACCGAACTACCGCCAACGTGCTCGACGGCAGTGTCGAGCGTGGGCAGTTCCACCGGCCGCGGCAGGTCACCGGCTGCTTCTACGCCGCCCGCCAGCGCGGCCAGGGCGTCGCGCACCAGTCCTTCGCGGTCGATGAGGTTGCGCGTGTACGCAAACCCCTGTTTGCCGTCCTTTGCCACGGTAATCGCAGTGCCGGAGTTCAAGTGAGTGTCCACGGCCTTGAGCCGGGCGTTATCGAACCGCACACTGTCGACGGTGTAGCTTGTGCCGAACACGGTAACGGCGTCGGCCTGCTTGCGGGCGATTTCCAGCAGGTGTTCCATTATCTGCCTCCCACCACAACGTTCTCTACCAGCACGTGCGGTGCGCCGTTGCAGGATCGGAAGTTCATCTGGCCCTTGCCGCAGCCACCGACCTCGCGCAGAGTGAGGTCGTTTGCCACCGCGGTCAGGTTCTTCATCGTCGCATAGAGGTTGCCTGAGATGTTGATGTCGCGCAGCATCCTGCCCGGCTTGCCGCCCTTCACTTCGTAGCCGAACTGCGCCCCGAAGGTGAAGTTCTCGCCAATCGTGGCGCCGCCCATGTGGTTGCAGAGATAGAGCCCGTCGCCGAGCCGGTCGAGCAGCTCGTCCTTTGTCTTGTCGCGTGGTTCGATGAAGATGCAGCCCATCCTGATGATGGGTGCGAAGCGGTAGTCCTGGGCCACGCAGTGACCGCTGATCGGCTCTCCGTACTCGGCCGCAGTCCGGCGCGAGTGGAGCCGGCCGGTCAGCACGCCGTCCGTCATCAGGGCGACCCGCCGCGCGGCCACACCTTCATCGTCATAGCGGTAGAATCCGAGCTGATCCGGGCGGGTCGGGTCGTCGGTTATCGAGAGAACGTCACTCCCGAGTTTCGCCCCGATCTTCATCTTCTCGCGCATCGTCGGGTTGTCCTCGATGATGTCGGCCTCGGAGAAATGGCCGAATGCCTCGTGCGTGAAAACGCCGGCCAGGGACTGGTCGAGAACCGCGCGGTATTCGCCCGCCCTCACCGGTTCGGCCTTGAGCAGGTCCACGCAGATCCGGACCCGGTCGGCCATCTCGGCTTCGCGGTTGCGCAGGCGCGCCAGGCCGTCGCTGCCCCCGAATCCGAACCGCACCCGCTGGGTCAGGTTTCCTTCCTTCGTGACGATTTCTCCGCTGATGCGCACCGTGACCAGCTCTTCCCGCAGGCGCGCACCGTCGGTTGACACGAAGTACTTGTCGCGGGTCATGTCCCAGTACCCGGTTTGGGTTGTTGCCACTTTGGGGTTGGCCAGGGCGATGTCGTTGTACCGGCGCAGCAGTTCCAGCTTCGCCTCGGTCGGTACCGGGCGTGGGTCTTCGTTCAGCTTCGGGCGGTATTCGTCGCGCACTGCGGGTGAGGGCGCGAGGCGTACCGGCCTGGCGCCGCCGCGCGCCAGTAGTTCTGCGTTCTCGACTGCGGAACGGGCGGCTCTTTCCGCGTCCTCGGGTTTGGTGAACGACACCTGGGACCAGGCGCCGTTCTTGAGCACGCGCCAGACAAAGCCGTCGGTCGAACTGGCCGAGAGCCCGGTAAGCTCGCGGCCGCTGAAATCGATGCTCGTCTCGCGCGCCAGCTCGCAGCGCAGGTCGGCATAGTCGGCTCGCACGAGACCGAGCATTCTGTCCAATCGCTCAAACACGAAACCTCCGTTTCTCCTTAGCTCGTCTGCACAGGATAGGACGCATTCGTCGCCGGTCAAGTTGCGTCCGCGAGGAGAAGTCGGCCGGACGCGTGCCAGACGGCATCTTCCTTGACCCGTCTATGACGATGTCTACAATCCCGCAATGCGGCAGTCGAGCAGGCTCGTTCGGAGAACCGAGGCGTCAGGTTGTTGAACTAATGAGGAGGCGAGCGTGAGTGAAGTGAAGACCGGTGCCGGGAAGACGGTGCTGGCTGTGGTCGTGGCCGGCATCTGGGTGGGCCTGTGCGAGTTCGTGCGGAACCAGTTCCTGCTCGTCTCGCAGTGGCAGAGTCACTACCAAGGGATGGGTCTTGAGTTCCCGGCCGGTCCTGTGAACGGGATGATGTGGATGCTCTGGTCGTTCCTGACGGCGGGCACGACTTTCGTCATCTCGCGACGCTACAATCTGTGGCAGACCACGGTCATCGCCTGGGTGATGGGTTATGTGATGATGTGGGTCGTCATCTGGAACCTGGCGGTTCTGCCGATGGGCACACTGCCCGTCGCCGTGCCGTTCAGCTTCGTCGAGGCACTCGGCGCCGCCTTCATCTGCCGCAGGCTGGCGAAGCCGGCCGGGGCCTGACGCATCGCTCACCGGCCCGGCGCTACCGCTTCACTCAGGCTCTACCGGCGCCATTTCGTCGACAAGGACTTCGAGCGCGACGACCTGTTCGCGCTGCTGGCCGAGCGCTTTGGCGTTGACCGAGCGCTGTATCCCGGCAGCTTCGTTCATGTGACCCCGAGCTTCTCCTTTCCAACGGTCGTGTACGTCGATACCGACAGACGGTGCCCGGCGTTCTTCTCTGACCCGGCGGTGCACCGGATGGTGCGACGGCGCAGACGATACTCGGATGAACCTCGCGTTACGTTCCATCATGCCGACTACGCGAGTCGGTTCGGTGAAGAATACCGGAGCTTCGATCTGCTGATTTCCCAGTGGGCCGGGCCGGTCGGGCAGAGGTGTCGTCGGTTCCTCAGACCCGGCGGGCTGCTTCTGGCCAATGACAGCCACGGAGATGCGTCCCTGGCGAAACTGGACCCGTCCTACGAACTGGCCGCGGTCGTCAACCTTCGCGGCGGCAAACACGTGGTGAGCGAAGAGAACCTGGATCGCTACTTCATCCCCAAGTCCGGCGAGCGTTTCACGCGCCGGCAGGTCGGGGAATCCGGCAGGGGCGTTCGGTACACGAGGGTTCCCGCGATGTACCTATTCGTACGTCGGCGTTGAGCCAGCGCCGCGCCGGCCTGCTCTCGACATCGTGGCGCCAGAAGTCCGTGACGCCGCCACCGTGGCCGCGCAGACGCTGCTCGCATTGCCACCGCGCCGCGCGCTGTGCCTTGACGGGAGGAACCGGGTATCTATTATCGAGCTGGATGATAGTACGCCGGATGCAGAAAGGCGAGGCGGAGGCTTGCGAGCAGGTGATGCGGTCGCTGCCGAAGTTGTTCGGCATCGAGGAGGCGATTGTCGAGTACGCGCAGGCGTGCGAGACGATGGAAACGTACGTTGGGGTTGAGTCAGGCCGGGTTGTCGGCTTCGTCACCCTGAACCAGCGGAGTCCAGTAGCGGCCGAAATCCACTGCATGGCCTTGCGACCCGAGTTCCACGGCAAAGGCCTGGGCCGTGCCCTCGTGGACCATGTCGAGGGCCTTCTTGCGTCGCGTCCGATTGAGTTCCTGCAAGTCAAGACGCTGGGCCCAGCGCGGCCGAACGCCGAGTACGAGCGGACTCGAGGTTTCTACGAGCACATGGGCTTCCGGCCGCTGGAGGAGAACGACTTGTGGGGCAAGGACAACCCGTGCCTGATGATGGTGAAGCATCTGACGTGCCCGCGTCCGTCCAGAGCCGGGCAGTGACCGTGCGCGAACCGCCAGTTGTCTTTGTCACATACCTCTCCTCGGCCGAGACCGAGCGGCTGGTACGGAGGGCAATTGCCGGCCTGCGCGAGTTCGGAGGCGTGCTGGCCTCTTGTCCGGTGCTGGCGTTTGCTCCCCACTCGCTGCTCGGCATTGACATCGGCCTGATGACTGGAGTCGACCTCGTAGGACTGAGGGGCGAGCCGGAACTTGCCCGGTACCCTTTCGGAGCGAAGGTCACGGTCTGCGCACAGGCCGAGGCGCAGGTGCCGCACGGCACGGAATCGCTTGTCTGGCTGGGTTCCGGATGTCTCGTTTTCAGACCACCCGAGTTGTTCTCGCTCCGCCAGGACTGCGACGTGGCCTTCCGGCCGGTTCACATCGCCAACGTCGGCTCGCCCCGGTCCGGGCCACTCGACGAATACTGGCAAGCCGTGTACAAGGCGGTCGACACCAAGGACGGTGATGGGTCGGTCGAGTCGTTGCTCGACCGGCAGCGGCTCAGACCCTACTACAACACCCACTGCTTTGCCGTCAATCCTGCTCTAGGGTTGATGGGGTCGTGGCTGGAGTCGTTCCGTTCGTTGGTCGCGGACGAGGCATTTCAGTCAGGTCCCTGCCGTGACGAACTCCACCGTATCTTCCTGCACCAGGCGGTGCTGAGCGCGTACGTCACCAAGTCAGTCGCGCCGGGACGGGTGCGGATTCTGCCGCCCGCGTACAGCTACCCGTTGCACTTCCACTCGAAACTGGCCGATACCCAGCGAGTGCGGGCTATGAACGAGATCACGGTGGCCGCCTACGAGAACGACGGTGACCTTGAAGAAGTGCCGGCTGACGAACCGTTGAGATCCTGGCTTGCCCGCGAGCGGCCGTAGGCCACCTGCCTCGGTTACTTTGCGTTCCTTCATCCTGCGTTCTGACTTCTGAACCCTGGCTTGTCCGGACCGCGAAACCTTGACTTCCGGCGGTTTCCGCCGAAGCTAGTGCCGTGGCGCGAGCGATGATTGCCTATTGCGGCATTGACTGCGCGAAGTGCCCGGCGTACCGATTTCCGCGACTGGGCGAGAAACTGCACATGCGTCGGTTCTTCCAAGGACTGCTCAAACGCGGGATGAAATCCAAGGGCCTACCCGTAACCGAGGGAGACGTTATCTGCGACGGCTGCACGATGATAGATGCCCGGTGCCTGAAGCCGTGCCTCGCGTGTGCCGTCCGGTGCTGCGCCATGGAGATGGGCGTGGAGAACTGCGCGCACTGCGCGAAGTTCCCGTGCGAGCGGCTGCAGGGCGTCTGGAGAATCACGGTCTTCAAAGACGCGCAGCCACGGCTGGAGAAGCTGCACGCCGCGAGCAAGACCGGTCGCGAGTAGCATCCTCTCATGACGGCCGCGTCCTCTGGCCTGACCCCGGTGTTGAACCACAGAGCGCACAGAGACCCTGGGGATTGAATCCGGGCTCAGACTTCACCTGCTCTGTGTTCTCCGTCTCTGTGGTTGTCTCAGTATCGGGCCTGCGGTTTCCCCGACGGCTTGACAATCAGGTCGCAGTGATGATAATCAGGAAGATAGAACACATGATTCCCAAGACGCCAGGCAGACAACATCGGGTGCGCTGAGCCATGGTGACATCCGCTGCTTCTGACCCGCAGATCCTGGGTCTGCAGATAAGCCCTTGGATACTGGCGCCCGTGCTGTTTCTGCTTTGGACCACAGTTGTCCTGCTGCTATGGAAATTCCTGCACCGCTGGCTGGTGAGACGCGCCGAGAAGTCAGGCAGCGGATTGCTGTCGGCAGTGGTCCAGACTCTTGGGATACCCCTGACAATCGTGACGGTCGTGGTCGGGCTGTGGGGACTCGCAGTACTGCTGCCGCTGCCCACGCAGGTCGACAACGTCGTGTCGGTCGCAGCCCGAGTCCTGGTGCTGCTCGCGGTCCTGGTCTTCCTCGACCGATTCATATATCGGCTGCTGGTTCACTTCAAGGGGCGTTTTGCGTACATCGACATCACCCGGGGCATTGTGCGTGGCATGCTCCGTCTGCTGATTGCGGCGATCGGGCTGCTCCTGCTGCTCGAAGCACTGCATATCTCCATCACGCCGATTCTGGCGTCGCTCGGAATTGGCTCGCTGGCGGTGGCGCTGGCCCTGCAGGAGCCACTCTCCAACCTCTTTGCCGGCCTTTTTGTCCTGGCCGACCGTACGGTCCGAGTCGGGGATTTTGTCAAACTCGACACCGGCGAGGAAGGCTATGTCACGCACATCGGCTGGCGCCACACGCGGGTCAGGACTGTCTCCAATATCGCGGTTATCGTCCCCAACAGCCGGCTCAACACCAGCGTTATCCAGAATCTGAATCTGCCGCAGGAGGAGGTGTCGATCTACTTCCCGGTAGGCGTGAGCTACTCAAGCGACCTCCGCCGGGTCGAGGCGGTTACGCTCGACGTGGCCCGCCGGGTACAGCAGGGAGTGCCGGGCGCGGTCCGCACCTTCGAGCCGTTTGTCCGCTACCACACGTTTGACAACTCGAGCATCAACTTCAACATCGCGCTGCGGGCCGTGGATTTCGGCAGCACGTACATGGTCAAACATGAGTTCATCAAGGCGCTGCACGAACGCTACCAGCAGGAAGGTATCGTCATCCCGTTCCCGATGCGCACCCTCGATATCCCGCCCGCCGCGGCCGCGGCGTTACACGCAGCGGGTATGTCTGGCGGGCAGCCACTGTCGGACAGGACCGTTGTGTCCTGAGTCATGGAGGAGATACTATGGAGAAGATGATTGGATACTGCGGGTACAACTGCGACCTGTGTGCGGCGCGGTCGGACGACCCGGCCGTGCGGCAGAAGCTGGTTGACGGCTGGCGCAAGCTGTTCGGCCACCAGGCCTACACTGCCGAGAACGTGCGCTGCGACGGCTGCCGCGCCGACGGCCGGCTTGCCGATAAGTCGTGCGAGGTCCGGCCCTGCGCGAAGGAGAGAGGCGTCGAGAGTTGCGGGCTGTGTGCCGACTTCCCGTGCAAAAAGGTGCGGCCACTGATGGGCTCGCGCGAAGGCATGCTGCTCCACTGCTATCCGCGCACTGCCGACCTGACCGAGGAGGAGTTCGACCTCTGCATGCGGCAGTTCGCCGGAATGGAGAATCTGATCCGCATCATGGTCGAGAACCGCCGGCTGCCCGCCTGGACCGCGAAGCGGGGCAGCTCGAAGTAGCGACATGTTCGAGTTGCCCGAGTGCGCCACGCTCGTCCGGCAGATGAACGACACCGTGCGAGGCAAGACCGTCGAGCGCGGTCGGCTGGGCAACTCGCCGCACAAGTTCGTCTGGTACAACCGCAAGCCGGCCGAGTTCGAGCGACTGACCAGGGGCAAGAAGGTCGGCGCTGCCGCGGCAAAAGGGCGCTGGATGTTCGTTCCGTTCGAGCCCGGCTACGTGCTCGTGCTCGGCGAGTGCGGTGGCCGGCTGCTGTACCACGAACCCGGCGCCGAACTGCCGGCAAAATACCACCTGCTGCTTGAGTTCGAGGACGAGTCGGCCATGTCGGTCACGACGCAGATGTGGGGTGCGATGGAGCTCTTCGAGAAGGGCAGAGAGCGGGAGCGGAAGTACATAAAAGGGATGCGGCCGACACCGGTGGACAGGGAGTTCACGTTCCGGTATTTCTCCGGGCTGGTGGATGAACTGCTGGCAGGTGAGAAGCGGAGCGTGAAGAGCCTGCTGACGCAGGACCAGTTGATATCCGGCCTGGGCAACTCGGTCGCGCAGGACATCATGTTCCGGGCCCGGCTGCACCCGCGCCGACTGATTTCCGACCTGTCGCCGGTGCAGCGCAGAGTGCTGCACGACGCGATAGTCAAGACCGTGCGCGAAGTCGCGTCGCGGGGCGGCCGGAGCGACGAGCTCGACCTCTTCGGCAAGCCGGGGCGGTACGAGCGCGTCATGTCCGCGAAGACCGCGGGCAAGCCGTGTCCGAACTGCGGCGCGAAGATACAGAAGATGGCCTTCCTGGGCGGAGCCTGCTACTTCTGTCCCAAATGCCAGGCGTAGCAGAATGGGAATGACGAAGCTCGAGCTTGGGAAAAGCCCGAATGACGAAACTCGGATTCCGATTGTAACTCGAAGGCTGGAAAATGACGAGTTGGGGAATTCGGGTTTCGGTATTCAATCGTCATTCTGGTTTCGAACTTCGAGCCTTGGCGATTCTTTCGCGACAGGCAGTGAGTGGAGGTCCAGTGATGATTGAGCTTGACGACAGCCTGGTTTCATGGGTGAGAGACCTCAGGCGCTGGTTCCATTCGCATCCGGAGCCGAGCTTCAAAGAGCACCAGACGCAGGAGAAGGTGGTGCAGGTTCTGAGCGACTTGGGAATCGAGTGCCGCCGGGCAGGCCAGACCGGCGTCATCGCCGACGTCCGGGGCAACGGGCCCAGGCGGACGATTGCGCTCCGGGCCGACATGGATGCGCTCCGCATCAAAGAGGCCGAGACCGAGCTGAACCGTGAGTACCGGTCGCAGAACGACGGCGTGATGCATGCCTGCGGCCACGACGCCCACATGGCGATGCTCCTCGGTGCGGCACGCTGGCTGCTCGAACACTGGGACCGCCTCCCGGGCAATGTCCGGCTCATCTTCCAGCCGGCCGAGGAAGTGCCGCCGGGCGGCGCCGGTTTGATGATTGCCGACGGCTGCCTCGAAGGCGTGGATGCCATCGTCGCGGTCCACGTATTCGGCAACATGCCGCTCTCGCGAATCGGATTCCGTTCCGGGCCGTTCATGGCCGCGACCCGCACGTTCAAAGTGACGATCAAGGGCAAGCCCGGACACCATATGTGCCCGCAGAACAACATCGACCCGATACAGATTGCCGCCCGGTTCGTCAGCACGATCCAGACCGATATCAGGCAGCGGCTCAACCCCAACGCGCGCTACGTGCTCGGGTTCGGTGAAGTCCATTCCGGCAGCCAGCACAACCAGACGCCGGCCGAAGCGGAGGTCGTCGGGACGTTCCGTTCGTATGACGTCCGCGACTCGGAGACAATCGTGGCGGCCATGAAGTCCAACCTCGACGGCCTGATGGAGACCTTCGGTGCGGGACATGACCGAATTGCTCCTGGCAATTCGGATCGTGTCCCAAGCCCGTCCGAGGTACAGTCCCCGTTTTCGCCCAGCTACATTCTCGAGGCCGAGCCGGCCTACCCGCCGCTCGTCAACAACCCGGCCTTCACGCGCCGGGCGACTGAGGTGCTCAGGGCCAGCCTGCCCAACGTCGATGATGACATGGAGCCGAACCTCGGGGGAGAAGACTTCGCCAGCTATCTCCAGGAGCGGCCGGGCATGTTCTTGTTCCTGGGCGGTGGCAACCCCGAGCGCGGCATTACCGCGATGAACCACTCGGACCGGTTCGACATGGACGAAGCGGTGCTGGCCACCGGCACCAAGGTACTGCTGACGCTCGCGACCGATTTCCTCACCGACCCCGCGTCCTACCTCGGCCGCCTGGCTTGAGAGCAGTGGCAGCGCAGACAAACCTGCCCTTGTCCCGCGCAAGCCGACGACACCTGATGGGAATAGACGACTGCCAAACAAGGGCGGCCCTCGGATGAGTGCCGGGGTGGTCCCGCACAGGTGCGGGCCAGGTCGCTGTCTGCCGAACGAAGACAGGAGGTGCTTGTGAGACTGTGCACACTGGTTTCAATAGTCTGCGTTCTGACTGCATGTGGCTCAGCCCCGTCCGGGCCCGGACGCAACAGGCAGGACGTATCCCCGGACGGAGTAGCGCGCCCCCCTGGTTCGCCCGCTGCCCCGGGAAGCGAAGGCCACGGGCTCCCATTGCAGACTGCAACCACAGGTCCTCAGGTCCCCGCGGTCGACGGCGCGATGTTGTCGGGCGAGGAGTTCCTGCTCGACACCACGGGCCCGCTCGTGTCCGCTCCGGGCTCCCAGTGCAACGCCGCCGTCGCGTTCGACGGCACCAACTACCTGGTTGTATGGGAAGACCGTCGCGGCGGCCACCCGGATATCTACGGCGCACGGGTGAGTCCGGCCGGGGTGGTGCTTGACCCGGCCGGCTTCGCTATCTCGCAGGCGACGTACGAACAGGGCCATCCGGCTGTCGCCTTTGACGGTACTAACTACCTTGTCGTATGGGACGACGGGCGTCGCGGCCGCGTCCTGGACATCTTCGGTGCTCGGGTGACACCCGGGGCCGTGGTGCTCGACACCTCAGGGATTATCATCGCGCGGTCCAGCAACAACCGGCGGAACCCTGACGTCGCCTTTGCCGGCACCGATTTCCTGGTTGTCTGGGAAGACGACCGCACCGGGCTCGACTCGACGGACATCTATGGCACGCGGGTAACGAGCGGCGGGGTGGTGCTCGACACGGCCGGCATTGTCATATCGCATGCCGTGCATGCCCAGTACACTCCGGCCATCGCCTTTGACGGCACGAACTGCCTGGTGGCGTGGCAGGACAACCGCGGCGGCGCGGACCAGGCCGATATCTACGGCGCGCGGGTCACGACCAGAGGCAGGGTGCTCGACGCGGCGGGCAAACCCGTTTCCCGGCGGGAGTACATGCAGCAATCTCCCGCCCTGGTCTTTGACGGCACGAACTACCTGGTCGTGTGGCAGGACGTCAACACCGGTACCACTCCTCCGGCGATAGGCATCTACGGCGCGCGGGTCACGACCAAAGGCGCCCTGCTCGACAAGGAGGGCAAAGCCATCGGGCCGCAATCGCACGGGGCGCCTCCACGTCTCGGCTTTGACGGTGCGAACTACCTCGTCGTCTGGTCCGAGGTCCGCGGCCTGGCTCCGGCGTACTACGGCATCGTCGGAAAGCGCGTCACGCCCGGCGGCACGGTGCTCGACAGCGCCGGTATCGCCATCGCGCCGCGGGCGCAGTGGTCGCAATGGTCGCCGGTCGCGGGCTTTGACGGTGAGAACTACCTCGTGCTGTGGGAAGATTGCCGCAACCAGCCGAACCAGCCCGACATCTACGGGGCGCGCGTGAAGCCCGGCGGGCACGGTAACTGACACCCGCGGGCCTATCCTGTCGCTGTCGGCCAAGGGGCAGCAGGCTCCTGCCGTCGGCTGCGACGGCACCGCTCTCTCGCGATCTGGGAAGACGACCGCTCCGGGCACACCGACATCTACGGTGCGCGTCGCTGCGGACACCGAGGGCAATCTGCTTTGGGCCTGGGACGGCACCGATGGCGGCGGTCGCGTCCTACCCGGTGGCGTGTGTTTCGTGCGTTGCTCCGCAGGCGTCAGAGTCTCGACTGGACTCATGAAGCTGGCAAGATAGTGCCCGGTGAGAATCGAGGGCTGCCGGAGAAGGGCAGCCCTCGCATGATGGGGCGGGACCGAACTGAGGATTCCCGTTCTACCATTGGTGGCCGCAATCGCGGCAGGTGACGCCCGATGCCTGGCACATCGTGCCGTCGCCCGGGAGCGGGCACGGTTGGGGATAGGGCGCTCCCGTGGGTGTCGCGCCCATGGCCTCCGACTCCCACTCCGTCTTGCCGGACGGTGAACTCGGACACGGATCGTGGACGTACTGGGCCCACGTATTCTCACTGCTGCAGTTCGGACACTGTAGTCTGGCCACTGTCGGTTTCCTTTCGTGTCGCCTGTGACACCGAGTCGCTCGACGTCCCTCACCGAAGGGCGGCCCGCGTCGTGGTTCACCGGTCTCGTTTGTGGGTACGGCAACGCCACCTGGTATCAGGTGCAACGATCGGACGAGCAGGAAGAACACGGCAGCATACAGCCTCGCCTCACTGTGTCAACCGAATTCGCGTTCCCTGCTTGACTTGGCTTGAGTCGGCATTATGCTGAGCGAGGTCCCCGTATGAGTGGCGAAACCGACTTGCCGGACGATTTGCAGGCGCTACACGCGCAGATGGAGTCAGCCGCGATCCCGGCTGAGCGTGTCAAAGTCGCACTGAGCCTGGCTGACAAGCTCTGGTTAAGCGACCCGGCTGCTGCCAGACCGCTGTTGGAGCAGGTCATTGCCGAGGCCGGCGCGGCTGGTGCGCCGAAAGACGGCCTGCGGGCCGTGTCTCTACTCGGCGAGTTGCTGCGCCGGGCCGGCGACCTGGAAGGCAGCGCGCGCCAGGCAGAGTTGATGCTCACAGCAGCTGACGCCGCCGGCGACCGAGTCACGCGCGCAAGCGGACTCAATCTCATCGGCATGGTCCACCAAGAGCGCGGTGACCTTCCGCGCGCGCTTGCGTGCTTCGAGGAGTCACTCCAGCTGAGCCGGGAGACGGGGTTCATGCAAGGCGAGCAGTCCGCGCTGAACCAGCTCGCCGGGGTCCATGGCCTGTGCGGCGAGTTGGACAAGGCTCTCGCCTGCTATCGGCAGTGCCTGGAGTTGAGCGACAAGGCCGGGGATGTCTTCGGACGGGCGATTCATCTTCACAATATCGGCTGGGCTCTCAAGTCATTGGGGAATTGGACCGCGGCGGCCGAGCATCTGCACAGGGCCATTGCTCTCTGCGAGGAACACGGCTTCCGCGACCTGTTGTTGAGCGCCCGGATGGAGCTGGGCGAGTTATCGCTCAAGCGGTCTGACCACGAGAATGCGACTCGCATGTTCCAGGCGGTCATTACAGCAGAGCAGGAAGTGAAGAGCTCGGGCCGGCTGTTCAGGGAGGCGCTGTCGAACCTGGGTTGGACATTCTGCCGGAGCGGAGATCTGGCGCAGGCCGAAGTGACTCTGGGAGAAGCCGCACGAATGAGCGGAGCTGCCGGAGATCGGTACGTGCTCGGGACCGTCCTCCGCCGTCGGGCAGAGGTGGCGCTGGCGCAAGGCCAGCTCGACGCGGCCGGCGAACTCCTGGCACAGGCTGCGCGCCACGCGGCAGACCTGGGTCTGCGGAAGGAACAGGGGCATGTACTCCGGGTCCAGGCACAACTGGCTGCGGCTCGTTCTGACCAGAACTCGGCCCTCGATCTCTCTGCCCGGTCCGTGGCAACGATCGAGCCGCTGGGCGACACCTTTGACCTCGCGCTTGCCCGGCTGCATCGCGGGCGCCTGCTCGTCGAGTTCGACCGGTCGGAGGAGTCCCTTCCCCTGTTGCAGGCCGCCGTCCGCACCTTCCGCCGTCTTGCTGTTGTGGCCGAAGCCGAGGAGGGTGGCCGGCTCTTGTACCGGATGGAGGTTCGCGTCGACCGCAGCGCCGCCCTTGCCCAGAGGCTTGACGGCCTTACTTCGCTCGACCTCGCCCCGGGTGGTTTCGTCGAACGCGCGCTCGGCATCATCTGCGACAACCTGCGGTACGAACAGGGCGCCATTCTGGTCCGCGGCAGGCCGGTTGCGGTCAGGGGTCAGCCGGACCTGTCCGGACTGCCCGCACGTGACGCAGTGCTGTCGCAGACCGACCGGGAGCTGTTCCTGCCGGTCAGACTGGCCCGGCGTTTGCTCGGAGTCGTGTGGCTGAGACGCGAGGTTCCGCTTCCGGTCCGAATCGACCGGGACCAGCTAGGCCTGGTGTCACGCACGCTTGCGCCGCACGTCGCGAAGCTCAGGGAACTGACGAGAGATTCTGTCCACGTAATCGAGATTCCCGGTCTGCGGTTCCGTGGCGTGATCGGCCGCAACCGCGACGTCCTGGAATTGCTGGCCGACGTCGCACGCTTCGCGGCGACCGATGTGCCGGTGCTGATACGCGGTGAGAGCGGCACGGGCAAGGAGCTGGTTGCCCGCGCCCTGCACGAATCCGGGCCGCGGGCCGACCACCCGTTCATCACGGTCAACTGCGCGGCGGTACCCGAGAGCCTGCTGGAGGCCGAGTTCTTCGGCGTCGAGGCAGGTGCAGCCACCGGGGTCGTGGCCCGGCCGGGCAAGTTCGAGTTGGCACATACCGGCACTGTCTTCCTCGATGAAATCGGGGACATGAGTCAGTCTCTGCAGGCGAAGCTGCTGCGTGTCATCGAGGACAAGACGGTCACGCGAGTCGGCGGAGCCACGTCAACGCTGGTTGACGCTCGGGTGGTCGCCGCCACGAACATGGACCTTGAGGCGCGTGCGCTCAGTGGGCAGTTCCGCTCCGACCTGCTCTACCGTCTTAACACGGTCATGCACACCATCCCGCCGCTGCGTCAACGTCGCGAGGACCTGCCTGCGCTTGCCGGCTACCTCATTGCCGGCGCGGCGCAGAAGTACGGCCGCCCCGCGCGTCGGGCGAGCAAAGAGGTCATGGCTCTATTCGCCGAGGCGCCCTGGCCCGGCAACGTCCGCCAGCTCAAGCACGTGGTCGAGCGAGCGGTGATTTTCGCCCGCGGCGAGACGATTGAGCTCGCCGACCTCCCGCGCGAACTCCGTCAGTCCTTCGGTCCTGCCTCGGCATCCCGCCCGACCGTGACTGTGCGCGGCGAACGGCGCCGGGCCGCCGACGAAGCAGAGCGGGTGGCACTCATTGAGGCACTCGACCGCGCCAACGGCAATGCCACCAGGGCGGCGAAGCTCACAGGATGCAGCCGCACCAACTTCTACCGGCTCCTGCGCAAGCACCACATCTCCCGCTGACGCAAGCCCGCTTGCAGCCCTGACGCCTTGACGGGCGCTGGTCCCGCAGTCGCTCCCAGCCAACAGGTCGTGCGCTGCAAGGTCACGTGGACGTTGAGGCTATCTGCCTTGTGCCAGAAAGCGGGAAAACCAGTGCCATAGAGTGGGACTCCACAAGTTCCTATGTTAGGGCAGTTAGCCGAAGCGGTGCGTCCAGTCTGTGCCACAAAATGGCACATGTTCTTCCGAGTGGGAAAGAGCGCTCTTGGCTATCATGTTGACATACCAAGCGTTATAACAGCTGACCCTTGGTGGCACGGGAAGTGCCATTGTGCTTCTCGGATGGTCCATGCTGATGTCGAACAAGAAGTCATGGGTCTGTGCGGGCAGAGCCGGTATGGACCCAGGTGGGCAAGGCTCGGTACGTACAACGTACGGGCAGAAGAACAGGGGGGTGCGGCGGGAACGCCGCACCCCTGCTATTTGCGCGGGCTCAACCTGATGCCGCGCCATCCGGGGGGGGGCAGCATTGACTCAGAGGACGGCTGCGGCGCAGTCTGCTCATGATGATGCCGTCCGAGCTGCCGGTCACATGTATCGCGAACGGGGCAAGCAGGTGTGGCTCAACCCCGACGCAGAGAAGAACATGGAAGCGGGAGGCCTCTTGGTCGACGTCATCGCGGCAGACACTCCCGGCCGTGACAGCACATGGGTCACGGAGGTCGAGACAGAGGATTCGGTCAATGACGAAGAGGCCAGGTCGCAGTGGGTGAGATACGGTGAAGCCTATTCCTCGTGGCACCTTGCGGTTCCGGTGAGCCAGTACGAGGCAGCCAGGAAGCTGGTCGCGAAGCACGGAGTCCGGCACTGCAAAGTCATCATGTGGGACAAGAATCCTTCCGGCATACACACTTTCTGGGGACTTCCTGGACTGAGTGTCGAGGGCGAGAGTGCAGCTTCCATAGGGCTCTGACGCAAGTGAGA
>JAFGRF010000011.1 GCA_016935295.1 Caldifarciminota bacterium
CCGGTCAGTTTCTGAAGCGAGAGCGACGTCATCGCGGCGGGTACGAGAGCGGCGGCGCCGAGGCCGAAGGTGACCAGCATCACGCCGACGGGTTCTCTTCGGTACTTGTCGCGGAGGTAGAAGAAAAGGAACAGCGCGACGGCCGGAGATATGGCGATGGCGAGAAGACCTACCACACGCTCAAGCTCGAAGTCCGAAGTCCGAATGACGAAGAGACGGTATCGGAGTCGGCGGTCGGATGCCGGAAATGGTTAGACGATGGGTTCGAGCAGGTACTCTGGCCGGTCCGCCGGCGGCCGGTGGCGCAGGTACGTCACCTTGAACGATATTGGCCCGGCGTGGGCCAGTTCGAACCGGAGGCGTCCGTTGCGGAGTTGATATTCACCCTCATCCAGCAGGTAGGGTTTCGTTCGCGGCGGCGTGGACTCGGCCGCCGGGTGGACGCGGCCGGGCCGGACAAAGGCAGCGTACAGGAGCGAGTGCGGCACCACACCCGCGTCGCGGACGACAACGGGCCAGCGGTTTTCGAGAAACAGTGGTGCGCTGTTGAAGCCAACCGTCATGCAGTCGCCACTGCGTGCGAGCAGCGCCCGGCCGAGTTGAGGCCGGGAACGGGAGTAGACCTGAACCGTGGCGGCACCATGGAGACGCGGCAGTTCGTCCAGGCGGACCGACCCCGGCTTTGCGCGTCTTGCCGGACGCCGGGCAGGGAAGAGGCGGTGGATTTCTTCCACTATCTCGTCGAGGTCCAAGTGTCGGGTTATGGCGTTCGCGAGGGCGAACCGGCTGCGTGGTACCGCGATGGCGAGTCGGGCATGCTTGACCAGGCGCGACAGCTCTGCGTGGGTGAAGTTGGCAAGGAGATTGCGGGCCGGTTCGAGTCTGATGCCCTTCATGGAACTGAGTATACGAGGCCGCAGTCCGCGGTCAAGCCGCGGCTGTTTCGGATTCGCATCGTCCTGCTTTCGGCAGACTGCGACGTGCTCAGCGCAGGAGTCCGAATGCCAGCGCCCCGGCCTGAGGCCGGGGCGCTACCAAAGGAGGGCGATGGTTCCTCGCATATGCCGTGTTAAGACTCTGAAGCTGATCCGGTCGGGATCCATCAGTCGGCCGGGTGATTAGCTATCGGCAGCAGCACGTCGACAAGTGTGCCAAGTGCCGCCGAATCAGGATAAGACCCCTATTGGGTCTTGTCAAGCGAACGTAGTGTGTCTTGTTAGCTTCTGATAGTCAGAGACTTACGTGGACGAGCGGGCCGGAATGCCGACCAGGCCGGACCGCCGGTGGCTTGTAGCATATTGAAAAGTCTTGGCTTATAGCCCGAGACCCCCTCTCCTTTTGCTGCAGTCGGGCGCGCTCCACGACCGAAGGCTACGATGGAGAACCTAAGACGCTGATTAGCAATCAGTTAGAGTGCTCCGATGTTTGCACCGGTGGAATCTGCGCCGATGCACGGCGAGCCCCTTCTGAGGCTGTAGTCGCCGCGCGCCCTGTCCTCGAACAGAGGGTCCCGTAGAATGCTACCGTCGCCCGGAGCTACTCGGTCGAAGTCAAGCCCGTTGCCGAACAGGCAGTTCCGCCGAACAGCAATCTTGCCCTTGGGCTGGTCGGTGACAATGCCGCGGGGATTGAATGCCACTATGCAGTCGGCAATCACCGTGCTGGAGTCATCCCGCGCCGCATGAATGCCGACCTCGTCGTTGTCGACAACCGTGCAATGGGTAATGTGTGCGTAGGCGAATCCCGCAAAGGAACTCAGGTATACGCCCCGGTCGCCGTTGGAGGCGATGACACAGTGATCGATGAACTGCTGCCCGTCTCGGACCCATATCCCGTGGGAATCGGCGTTTCGCAGGGTCAGACCGGACACCCGATTGCTGTCGGTACGGAGTTCGACAGCCGCGTACTGGCCGGTGGCATTGACTACTGTCGTCGCCGGGTCAGCACCCAACAGCGTGATGCGTCGCAGTCTTGCGACCTTCACGGCTTCGTGGTACTCCCCGGGCATGACGAATACCGTGTCGCCGTCCCGGGCTGAGTCGAGCGCAGCCGATATGGTCGGGAACCGCGTACTGCCGTCCTGAGCGACCAAGAGCCGCCCAGCCGGTGCTGGTTGAAACGGACGCGTGTGGCGGCGGACCCCACAGCCGGCAATGACCAGCGAGCTCAGCCCGATGACGACGTGCAGGCAGCGTCTTGTCATGCGCGTATGATTATGCGGCCACGGTCGTGGCTGTCAATCAGGAGAGACGCGCCCCAGGAACCGAGATGGAATCAACCATGGGGCTGCGGAGGACTAGAACGTATGACACCGGAGTTTCGGTTCTTCTCGTCGTGCATTTCCGTGCGCTTCGCTGTTCCATGTCGGATTCAGTGGTCTCCTATTGCCAAAACCGTTTGAAATTGCTAGAATTAGGCGTGAAGGCGGCTCAGTACTGCGTCGTTGCCTTCCCGAAACTGGATAGCGAGACGCAGATTCAGGAGCTGAGAGAGCAGTTTCCGACCTGGTACTATCGGGTCAGGCCCTATGTTCCTGTGGTACTGCCGTTCACGCCCGCCACCCTCGACGAAATCCAGAACGTTTCTGAGCACGTCGGCCGCATCCGACGCAACCTTCACTCGCTAGCCATTTCCTTTTCCCGTTGCGTTGAGCGAGGGGAGGCTCTTTTCTTTCAGATTGAGCAGGGCCGCGAGGAAATCCTCCAGCTGCATATTGCCATGACCGGCGCCGAACCGCAGCAGTCGCTGCTCACCGATGTGCCCATGTACGAACCGCAGATCTGGCTGGGTCGCGTAACCGACGCGCGCCAGCGTGCTTACGCCATGGCCGAAGCCAACCGCATCGGCCGCTCCCTCGGGCTCATCGATGCGGTCACGTTGCTCAGGGTCGAGCCCGACGAAGAGCACAAGCTTGTCGCGACGTTTCCCTTCGGCATCGGTCGGGTCGATTACTACGATCGATTCACGGCCTAGCCACCCGCGCGGCGGTCTGCAGCTGTTCCTAGTCCCTCAAGCCAACGGAGACCGATTCGCCGGCATGCGGCTGCCTCACCGCCGGACGGCACTCCAAGATGGGCCTGCCCTATGCTACTGGGCACGGCCTGTGTTCTGGAGGTCGTGGTGGAACTTGGGCCACGGAGAGCTGGCCAGCGGACTAATGCCCTTGAGCGCGTACAGGTGGCCGTCCTTGCTCGTGAAGTAGACCTTTCCATCCGGGCCGATTGTCGGAGAAGACTGGACGGCGCCGTCGCTCTCGAACTGCCATTTGGCTGAACCGCTGGGGTTCAAAGCATACACGCTGCCGTCGGCCGACCCGAAGTAGACAGTCCCATCCGCCGCTATTGCCGGTGAGCCATCGATTCCCGCGCCGGCCAGGTAGCGCCACTTGGACGTTCCATCCGGGTTGAGCGCGTACAGGTAGCCGTCGTCTGACCCGAAGTAGATGGTACCGTCAGGCGCGATTGAGGCCGAGCCCAGGATAACGCTGTCGGTCGGGAACTTCCACTTGAGCGAGCCGTTGGGGTTCAGGGCATACAGGTTACCGTCGTCCGAGCCGCAGTAGACCGTGCCGTCGGCACCGATGGTCGGGGAGGAGTGGATGGCGTCTTCGGTCTTGTACTCCCATACTTTCGCACCATTGGTGCTCGCGGCGTAGATGTAGCCGTCGTCAGTTCCGACGTAGATCGTCCCGTCGGCACCGACTGCCGGGCAGGAGTGGCCGACGCGGTTTGCCAAGGCCCTCCAGTTGCGCGAGCCGAACGAGTTGAGCGCGTACAACCAATGGTCCAGGGATGCGACGTAGATGGTACCGTCGGCGGCGATTGCCGGCGACGACTGTATCGAACCGTCGGTCTTGTAGCTCCACCGGTACGTGCTGTCGGCATCGATGGCGTACAGCATATCGTCGTACGAACCGATGTAGACTGCCCCATCGGCGGCAATCGCCGGTGAAGACCGAATCGTGTTGCCGGTCACATACCGCCACCGGATCGTGCCGTCGGTACCGAGCGAATAGAGAGTGCCGTCCGGCGAGCCGACATAGATGTTGCCGTCCTGACCGAATGCAGGCGAGGAGTAGAACGAACGTCCCTCGATAGGATTGAGTTTGACGCGCCACAGGAGCAGAGTGTCGGGCATCCGGATTCTGATGCTGTGCGGGGCCGACCACGGTGATTTGGCGTTGCCGGTGTCCTTGGCCTGCGCCGTCACGACGTAGGTGTCGGGGACAGACCACTTGTGGTCCATTGACACCGATTCGCCGGGGGCAACAAACGCGCTCCACTGGGATGTGTCGCCGTCGCCCCACGCGAACCTGATGGCGACGTCTATGCTCTCGGGGTGAAATGCGACGGTAGCGAACGTATACGTTGAGTCCTGGCCGCCTCGGTCCGGTCCGTCCGGTTCTGACGGAGCATAGGGGGTGGGGCGGGCCACGACCACCCGCACGGCCAGCGGTGCGGACCAATTGGACTCCTGAAGCTGCTTGTCCCTTGCCTGCGCCCGGACTTCGTACGTGCCCGAGTCCGGCCAGGCGTGAGCAAGCTCGACCGTGTCCCCGCTTGCCACAAACCCCGACCAGCTCGACATGGTGGAATCACCCCAGTCGAAGCGGACGGATACACTGTCGCCGTCAGGGTCCGCCACAATCGTCGTGAAAGCGTGAGTAGTATCCGTAAAACAGGAATCCGGGCCCACCGGTACGGTCGGGACGCCGGCCGCGTGGTTCTTGCGGCAGGAGAACACTGCAACCAGTGCCAGGGCAGTGGACAGGACAGCAAGCAATCTGACATGACTTCGACTCAACATTACCTCCCGCGACGGCCGGATGTCGTCGGCCAATGCTACGAACTGTAGTCTATGATTGGAGAGCGGCTATGTCAATGCCGCGGCGCCTGCGTCAGTCGACGCGGATGTTGATGGCCCGGGGCAGGACGGTGAGGCGGAAGCGCCGGAACGGCTGCGGCGAGAGCACGTCACCGTCGAGCTCGACCTGCACCGGTTCCAGGAACTCCAGCTCCAGCTCCGGGCCGCGCAGCATCTTCACCTCCTTGAGCGCGACGTGAGTACCGGCGACAAAGCGCGGGAGCTTCTTCAGCGTTGACCACCATCCCATCTCCCAGCCGATGCAGACGTCGAGGAGGCCGTCGTCAGGCAGGGCATCAGGCGCCACCTTCAATCCGCCCCCGTAGTACCGGCCGTTGGCGGCAGCAACCATCAGTACACGCTGGTCGGCCGAGAAATCACCTGCCCTGATCCGTACCAGCGGGCACTTGAGGTGACTCAGCGTTCGGACTATCGCCACCAGGTACAACAGCATGCCGCGCAGATGCTTCGACTTCTGGGCCTCAGTCGTGACCTGGGCATCAAAGCCGAAGCCGGCCGCGTTCGCGAAGTAGGTCTGCTGCGTGTTGCCGTGGTCCGACATCTCGACTCGGATTACGTCGATTGGGCGCGTGTCGCCCGCTCGGGCAACACGGCAGGCCTCAGCTACGTCCGCCGGAATGCCGACGTTCCTGGGCAGGTCGTTGCACGAACCGACCGGGATGACGGCCAGAAGAGGACGTGACCCAGTGGTCGAGTGATCTAGTGGTCCAGTGGCGGACACCAGGCCGCAGATGACTTCGCGGATGGTGCCGTCACCGCCGACCACGACCATGAGCTCTGCGTCCTTCGCGTCTCGTGCCAGCTCAGTGGCGTGGCCTGGTCCATTCGTGTAGAGGAATGTGCTCTCCGGGAAGGTCCGCATCAGCGACTCGAGTCCCTTGGCGCGGAGCTTCGCACCTCGGGCCTTGCCTGCGACCGGATTAATGATGGAGACGACGCGCCGCACGTGTCAATCGTGCCAGCATGCTCCCGACAAGTCAAGAAGAGCATACGCCAAGGAGGGCAAGCCCGAAGTGCGAAACTCGAATGACGATTCAATGACGAATACCGAAGCCCCAATGACGGACGATATCCGAATGGCTGATGGCTGCTTCTCGGACTTCGGTTTTGATTCGTCATTCGGAATTCGGGTTTCGAACTTCATTCGTTGCCTTGACGTTCCGTCCGTCCGGCGTATCATACACCTAAGGCGACGCGCCATGTTTGAAACCAACCTCGAACGAATCAGGGAACTGGCCGAGCAGAAGCAAGACCAGAACTTTGAGTTCCGCGAGCACATCAAGAACTGCAGCATCGAGCCCGAGGAAATCGACGCAATCGTCCGGCGGCTGGATGCGTATGTCGCATCGAAGATCGACTGCCGGCAGTGTGCGAACTGCTGCCGGAAACTGGCGGCGGCGGTGGGCCGCAACGACATTGAGCGACTGGCGCGCGCCGAGGGACTGACGCCTGAGCAGTTCGAGCGTAGATACCTGGAAGAAACCGACGAGCCGGACCGGTTTCTCATCAAGCGGAAGCCGTGTCCGTTCCTCGAAGGCAAGCTCTGCCGTCACTATCACATCCGGCCCGAATCCTGCGAGGAGTTCCCCTTCCTCCACAGACCGGACTTCACGACCCGCTCGGCCATGGCGCTCTGGAACCTGCCTTGCTGCCCGATTGTCTACAACGTCTACGAACTACTCAAGCAGCAAGTCGAGGAGCTCGAGATGCTCCGGCGTGACGCGAAGGAAGAGGATTTGGAGTAGCGCACTTGACCTGATACTGCGGTTGGGAGGTTTCCATGAGGTCAACAACTCACCCGGGAATCCGCGTGGTCACCACGATTGTCTCGGCCGTCGTTGTCTGCGTCGCCGGCTATTGGGAATTCGAGCAGGTTGACAGCGGGAGCCTTGGATCATACGTCGCGATTGACAAGACGAGTGACGGGACCATCTGGCTCGCGTACGTGAACGCCGACTCCGCGATCCGGTTCGCACGAAAGGACTCGGTTTGGGAGTACGAAGACCTGGACACTGCCTTGGTTCGGCCGGACTTCCGGTCTCTGTCCCCCCTCTCATTCGACATCGGGCCCGGCGACGTCATCGGCGTCGTCGGCCTGGGGCGACTCGCCGAGCACCGGGATACCAGCTGGGCGTCTGAGCAACTGCCGATGCCTATGACGGAGATGGCGCTGAGCTATGACTTGGCCTGTCGGCCGGCGCTGGTTTTCAAAGACAGCGTGCGGAATGTATGCCTTGCCCTGAGGAGTGATTCTTCTTGGGATACTAGTGTCGTCTACGTCCCCCCGGGTCCCTCGCCATTCATCCTGTTCACTCGCGCGTCTTGGCGGCGGCACGGCAATTGCGCCTTCATGGTAGCGGCTTCCTGGGGAGAGCTCATTCAGCAGTATTCCATTGCTCTTGGCAGGCGGGACAGCGAAGTCTTGTCGTGGCACGGACTGGCAGGCGGACTCGACGGCGGCGGCTACGTGTTTGCTGCCTTGCCGGATACATCTGACAGTA
Source organism: Caldifarciminota bacterium (assembly GCA_016935295.1). Taxonomy (GTDB): domain Bacteria; phylum Hydrothermota; class Tepidihabitantia; order Tepidihabitantales; family Tepidihabitantaceae; genus UBA2258. The sequence continues at coordinate 7,386 of JAFGRF010000011.1, forward strand.
TTCACACATTCTGGTCGGCAGGCGACAACTACTTCACGAACAAACTTGTGTGCGACGGCGTTGTTCTGGACAGCTTCGCCGGCATCGGCGCAGCCTGTCTGGATGACTCCGGCCGCGTCCAGTGCGTCTGGGGTCGCGGTGGCAAGCTGAAGTTCGTCCTAGTGCCGGAGCCGATACTCGAAGTAGGAGCTGTCAGTGACCTCAGTTGGTGCGACATCACGACGGACGTCCTGTCACAGCCCGTGATTGCGTATTGCCTGGATGACGGTTCCATCTACGTCGCCCACGGCATTGACGTTGCCGGGCTTAGTGACGAGCCGCAAGGCGCAGCTCCTCGTTTCCGGCCATCAAGCGTGTCTATCGTCAGGGGCGTGCTGGTCCTGCCGCGGGACATGACCGAATTGCCCGGCAATTCGGATCGTGTACCAAGGCCATCTCTTCTCGACATCAGCGGCCGCAAGGTCATGGACCTGCGGTCCGGGGCCAACGATATCAGCGGCATCGCGCCCGGCGTCTACTTCGTGAGGGACGCGGGGTGCGGGGCAGGGGACGAGAGCCGGACGTTCAAAGTCGTAATTCAGCGGTAGCATTCAATGTCATCCCGACCAACCTGCGCTGCTCCCTCGTTGTCATTCCGTTCGTTTCTACGGTGGCGCAGCCACAGCGAGGGCGTAGCGACGAGTGGAGGAATCTCTCAGGCGAGACCTCTCCACTGCGGTCGAGGTGACCAGCCAATAGGAGGTAATGTGAGATGGGTCATTGTGTCGGTCGTTCTGCTCGCCGCTCTGGCTACAGGTCAATGGTCCGAGTCCGTAGTGCTCGATGACTCCTGCTACGTATGGGCAGGAGGGCCGGCCCTCGTCGCCGCCGGTGCTGACACGGTCTGGGCAGCGTGGAAGAGCCACCTGCCTGACTACTACAACCTGATACTTGCGCGGCGGTTCGCAGGCGATTCATGGGAGCCGGTTGAGCGCGTGACAATTGACTCGGCCTTATACAATTACCCGGCGGGGATACTTGCTGATTCAGCACGAGTCATTCTTGCGTATTATGACGGTTCATACCCGGTGTCAGGTGTATCCAGTCAGGATTCCTGGGGCATCTACGTCGTCACGCGGGCTGATTCCGGCTGGACCGAACCGCAGTTGGTGTATAAGGTAACCTACGAGTTCCCAGTTGACATCCGGCTTGGACACGACCGCTTGGGCGGCGTCGGGATGACCTGGGAAGCGACCGGCCCGCCGATTCCGTGGCCCAGTTCGGTGCTGTTCAGCCGCAAGGCAGCGCAGGGCTGGACAGCGGCCAAGTATCTTGCGGTAGCCACGGAGACGCTGAACTACGGTCAAGCTTCGCTCATTCCCGGTGACACTGCGGACTTCTACGTTGTTTTCTCCTGCGCAGGCGCGGAACCGCCATATCCATGTTCTGCTCAGGTGTGGACTCTCGGTGATACGCTCCTGGATCGGTCGGCGACCTTCGCGGGCGGGTCGAGGATGCTCGCCCGGAGCGACGCGCGAAGATACCTGGTGTTCATCGGCAGCGACAAGCTCTACAGCAGCGTTAACAACGGCAGCGGCTGGGAGGCACCGGTCGAGATTCCCGGTCCGTACGGTATTCCGAACCTGGCGATGGACGTCTTCGGCTGGGTCTGGGTCTCGTGGACGGATACTGCGCACACTGTCGTGCTCGTGAGCCACAACGCGGGCAATTTCTGGACTAGCCCGGAAACGGTCGCGGTTTGTCAGAACGGCAGCAACCCGGTCATGGTCTCCGACGACAATGGTCGGATGCACTGCTGCTGGCTGGACGACAATGTCGGCGGAATCGCCAATGTCCGCTGGTCCTATCGACTGACCCGGCCCGGCGTTGAGGAAAGCTCCAAGCCCCAAGCCGCAAGTTACAAGCTCGTGCCGACGCTGCTCTCAGGTGCGTCTGGCATTGAGCGTCTTGCGTCGAGCGTGGTCTTCGACGCGATGGGCAGACGGGTGCAGAAGGTGCGGTCGGGCGTCTACTTCGTGAGGGACGCGGGCCAGACGCACAAAATCGTCATTCAAAGGTAGGGAGATCTCATGAGACTGCTTCGAGCTACGCTGGTACTGGCTGCTGTGGCAGTCGGACAATGGTCGGATCCGGTAGTGCTGGGCAGCGGCCTGCAGCCGTACGGAGCCGGGCCGGCCTTGGTGCCACATGTTGGCGACAGCATGTGGGTCTTCTGGATGGGACAGGCCCCGCACGGTCGCTGCTACGAAGCGGACACTTGGTGTGCTGCGGAGACGCTCTTGCAGGCTGAGGGGGGTTCATACTGGCCGGCCGGGGTCGTCGACGACTCCGGGCGGATACTCGTCGCCTGCTACAATGGTGACTATCCAACGGCGCCGCTGGCCGAACAGGATTCCTGGGGCATCTACACGGTCACGCGAACCGACACCGGCTGGTCCCCGCCTCAGCTTGCCATCCGCACCCTGATGCGGGGCTTCCCGACGAACGTCGGTCTGGGGAAAGCCAGAGACGGTTCGGTCGGCCTGCTCTGGGACGAGAGTGCCGGCGGCATCCCGGCGAGAGAGTCGGTGATGGTGAGCCGCAGGACGCAGAGTGGGTGGACGCCGCGCTGCTGCCTCGCCCCGGGCGAGACTGATGTCTATTGCCACTCTGGTTCGCTCGTCCCCGGCGACAGCACCGACCTCTTGGTCGCATTCTCGCGCCGGACATCCGGTACGTCCGAGGTCGAAGTCTGGGACCTGAATGACAGCCTGATCGGAATGCCGGCCACGTTCGCCGGCGGACTCCCGAGGCTCGCGCGCGGTGAGGTGACACGGTTTCTTGTCCTCACCCGCGGCGACACACTGCTTGGCGCGGAGAACAGCGGTGCGGGTTGGAGTGAGCCCACGGTGATTGCGGCCGGCACAGGCTTCGGCGGGGCCTCGTTGTGTGCCGACCCGTTCGGCTGGGGCTGGGCTTGCTGGCCGAACAGCACGCAGCAGTCCGTGCTGGCAAGCTACAACCGCGGGCAAGGCTGGTCGCAGCCGGAGACCGTGGTGTCGTCGGGTGCGCTGGGCTCGCCGCGGATTGCCTCGGACGGACTCGGCAACCTGCACTGCGTCTGGTTCGACCACACCGGCGGGGGCTCGGGTGAGCTGCGGCATGCCCGGCGGCTGTACAGGCCTGGCGTAGAAGAAAGCTCCAAGCCACAAGCCACAGGCTACAAGCTCGGGCCGACGATCCTCTCAGGTGCGTCGGGCATAGAGCATCTCAGGTCGTGCATCATCTTCGATGAGATGGGGCGACGTGTGTTCAATCCGACGTCCGGCGTCTATTTCGTCATCGCCCCCTCGCTTCTCTCCTCTCCCCCTGAGGGGGAGAGGGATGGGGTGAGGGGGAGTCCGGCGTCTGGTGTAGAGCGTGGTGCGTCGAGCGTCACCAAGGTAGTAATCCAGCGGTAGCATTCAATGTCATCCCGACCAACCTACGCTGCTCCCTCGTTGTCATTCCGACCAAGGAGCGCAGCGACGAGTGGAGGAATCTCTCAGGCGAGACCTCTCCACTTCGGGTGCGCAACGCACCGTAGGAACGAGCGCGGTGACAGACACAAGGGAGGAGTTGTGAGATTCTGTATATTGGCTGCGTGCTGCATTCTGGCCTCGACTTCTGCCCTGGCTCAGGGCTGGTCCGGGCCGTTCCAGCTCACCAACGATACGTTCGCTGACGTCAATCCGTCCGCCTGCCCGGAGTGGGTCACGGGCACGACCACGTGCCTGGTCTGGCAGACGAACCGCAATGGCAACTGGGATATCTACGCCAAGTTCTGCACGGCGATGAACGGCAACGGCTGGAGCGCGGACGATTCGGTCTGCACCGATTCGGCCGAAGACGTGAACCCGGCGGTTGCGGCCTGCAACGATATGTACACCGACTCCGCCGGCTTCTGGTGCGTATGGGAACGAAGGGAGTCGCCGATTACCGGCGGCATCTGGTCCTCGTTCGCTACGCTTGGCCAGAGCTGGGGTGCGCCGGTTCAGGTGAGCGGTTACATTCACACCGGCGGCGATTCGGCCGATCCGAGGGTGATTGTCATCGGCAACTTCGACGTGGACACCGCGTGGGTTACCTGGACCTCCCACGACACCGACGGCTGGCATATCAACTACGCATACCACGCCGGTGACTCGTGGTATGGCCCTTCGTACGCGGTCAACAGCCCGGACCCGATTCGCCACGCCCGCCTGGGCCGGGGGCGTGAGGACACCGGCTACGATTGTCCGTTGCTGGTCTGGGAGAACGAAGGCGACGTCTACTACTCCGAGTACGTCGACGGGTCATGGCAGGCACGGCAGGAAGTCGCGCACTCGGATTCGCTCGACCGAAACCCGGACATCATCAGTCACACGTGGTTTCCGATGCATGTCGGCCCCTGGGTTTGCTGGGAATCAGTACGCGACGGAGACACGGCGATCTACGGCACGGCGGAGGATACGTTTTCAGTGGGCCGGCGCTGGTGCGATACGACGGGAGCCGGGAACAACCGGTCGCCCTGCGGCACGCCGGCGCTGTATACAACTGACTACTGGAACGAATTCGCTGCCATCGCCTGGGTGAGCGACCGGACCGGCAACAACGATGTCTACGCGCGGACGATGTTCTCGGACGGCGACGAGTACGTGGACAACAACTCGGCCAACGACATCAACCCGACGTTGACCACGATGTGGCTGACCCAGCACTGGTGCGTCTGGCAGTCTGACCGGAGCGGCAACTGGGACCTGTTCGGAGGCTACATCTACGCCGTGGGAGTGGAGGAGAACAACCAGCCACAAGCCACAAGCCTCAAGCCGATGCCGACCATTATCCGCGGCATGCTGCACGTTCCGGCGTGGGGCTTCATGCGTGGAGCGTCATGCGTCATGCTCGACATCAGCGGCAGGAAGGTATTGGACCTCGCGCCCGGCGCGAATGACGTCAGCCGGCTCGCGCCGGGCGTCTACTTCGTCCGGCTGGATGCCGGGGACTGCCGTGCGACGGAGAAGGTGGTTCTCCAGAAGTAGACAGCAGGCGACAGATGAAACGGCCGGCGAGCGCGAGCCCGCCGGCCGCCTCCTTCCCAACCGCCGTCGTTACGGCAGCGGGGCGGCGACGTTGAAGACGTCGGTGCGGATGGCCTGCAGCACGGCCTCGGTCAGGCCGCGGGCCGTCCACTTCGCGATGAGCGTCGCGGCTTCGATGGCGAGC
>JAFGRF010000136.1 GCA_016935295.1 Caldifarciminota bacterium
ATCGAGAGCCGCACCGGTGTACCGACCGGCAGCGTGTCTTTGCCCATGTTCTTGATCATGGCTCGGATCGGAAGATTGATGTTGGGCACTGTATCGACCGGCATGTTGCTGATGAACCACACCATGGACGCGTTGGTATCCTGCGGTGTCCAGTCGAGCACCGCCCGAATCATCCAGTCGCCTCGGGCGGTGTCCTCCGCAAACGCACCGGAGCTGTCCATTGTCCACATGCGGTGACCGGGCGCGTTGTTGGTCGCGTCGACCGAGAGCGCCGGGCAGTTTGGGCTGACACCGACCTGCTTGTAGAATATGTAGAAGTTGCTCGCCCCGGCGAGCCCCACGGCAAGGCAGACAATTACCAGCGTGCGCATTGGCACTCCTTGCTTACATTGCCTTGCAGACATTGTTCAGGGCCTCCCGGCCTCACCTGGACCCAAGACCGATGAGAAACGAAACAGGCCCGCCGGCGGCAGAGCCGAGAAAACCCGATTCCTTTGAAACCTCGCCTGCGCCATCGCAGGCGGTCAATGATAGCTGGCGCCAAGCCGTGGTCAAGTAACGGGCGTGGGGACTGCATGATACAGGCAACGAAGGACCGAAACTCGAGGTCTGAATCCGCTGACTTGAATCCTGCCGTCCTCGACCCCTTGACCTTCCGTCTTCCACTACCTTAGCAGAATCGGGTTCAGGGTGACGGCTTTCTCAATCGCCTCGACCGCAAGTTCTGGCTTGCCCAGGTCGCGATAGACGATACCCATGTTGTGCCAGGCGCCGGCGTGCTTCGGATTCGTTTTCACCGCGGCCTGGTATGCGGCCAGCGCCGCGGGCAAGTCCTTTCTGGCGTAGTACGCCTGGCCCAGGTTGTAGTGAGCGCCCGAAAAACCCGGAGCGTGCTTGACCGCCATGCGGTAGGCATCAATTGCCCGTCCGTAGTCGGCCTGTTGTTCAGGCTCGTTCGCGAGCGTCGGCGCCCGCTCGAAGTACAGGTTCCCAAGGTTGTACCACGCCTCGGCATAGTCGCCATTCCTGACCCGGGTCGCCTCGGTGTACGCGCTGACGGCCTGCTCAAGCTCGCCGTTGCGCTGCAGCGCCAACCCGAGGTTGTTGTGGGCTTCGGCGTAGCCGGCCCGGCAGCGGATGGCCTTCCTGTACCGCTCAATCGCCTCTGGCCACCGTCTCATCAGGCTGTGCGCGTTGCCCTGGACCACGTAGGCATCGGCGAGACCCGGGTCGATCGCGAGCGCGCGCTCACACACGTCAATCGCATCAGCGGGCCGCTCCCTGCCCAGCAGGCACTGACCTAGTGTCTGGTAGGCCTCTGCGCTGTCTGGGTCCAAATCGAGCACCCACCGGGCGACTCGCACGCCATGAGCATAGGACTTGATTGTGGCATAGCCGCGCGCCAGGCGCGTATAGCCGAGGACCAGCAGGTCGGCAGTACCCAGCCGCAGTCCGGTCGGCACGCCGGCTGCCGCCTTCCGATCGAACGCGTGCCAGTATTCCCTCTCGCCATCGGACACGGCTACCTCGAGATACACCTTGCCTCCGGCAAGCAGGAAGCTCACCGGGAAGCCGAGCTTCGCGACCACAATCCCATCCGCCACCGCCAAGCCAAGGTCGTCGCCAAGCCCCCCTGGACGGAGGCCCAGGTATCCATCAAGCACCTGGGTGAAGAGAAACGCCTGACCGGCACGAACGTCGGCCAGTCGCCAGAGTCCGTCACGGACCGCGTGTACAATCCGAGTTCGCGCTTCGTTGGTCAGGGAACCCAGTCCCGACTTGTCCATCGTTTGCAGTTGATGCTGGACCGAATCACTCATCGCCGCGGCCGCAAAGAGCTCCTCAATCCGGTGGCCGTACTTCTGCAGGTCATCGTTGGACCGGACGCCGGCCATCAACAGGAAACCGTACGCCAGTGCGGTCGCTTGACCCATATCAACCTCGACCACGGTGATGCCCTGCACGAACCGCTCCGGGTTGCTGGTCAGGAAGCCGGGCGAGAACTCGCTGCACGACGCCACCTCGAGCAGCCGCGCCCACTCCTCGGTCGGCAGGATTCCCAGCGCCCGTTGGATCAGCCGTTCGCGACCATCTTCGCTCAACTCCGACTGCCCGGCGCGGTCCAGTACGAGCTGTGACTGGGCCTGGGCGCGGTTGATCTCCAGTTGCTTCGGCAAGGGAGAAAGCTGCTCGAACTCGTCCGGCGTGGAACCGGCCAGCATGCTGTTGACCGGCCCGGACTTCGGCTCCCAGCCCGAAAGGAGCGCGATATGAGTCAACGGAAGGTTCTGGGGATACCTCTGCCGCGCCGCAAACAGGTCCCGCAGGACCCGCATTGAGGCGTCACCCGCTTGGATGTTGCTGCCCCGGTCAATCACGCGTCGGACACGATTATCGTCTGAGCGGCCACGAAGTCAAGGCGGCGTGCTGGGGGTGCCTCACTTAGGGACAAGACCAGGCAGACAGCAATCCGGGTCCGCATGGACAGAAGAGGGCCGACGTCTGGAACAAACGAGACAGCGGCCCGAATCGGTCACTTCGGTTGTTCGTTCATCGGGGGCTTCAACTGACGGATCAGCGCTGCCTCCAGCCTCACCCGGTTGGCCTCCAGCGGAACCACCAGGGCATGGACCTGCGTGGCCCCAAGACGGCGGGCCTCATCCCATCTCTCGTGGGACGGGATCCGCGTGCGGAAGTTCTCGGTCCTACCGACATAGAGAACGTCCCAGCCATCGCCGGCAGGGCGCGCGAAGATGTAGAGCCCGCCGACCGTCTTCCACTCCGTCGCGTCGTAGTCGTAGATCGTGAACGTGAGGGCCTGGTCCGGGCCTATTGGCCAGCTACAGGTTGCCACTTCGCTTCTCCTGACAGACAACACAAGGTGCGCCGATGCTGGGGACTGCCGGCCGTTCCGCTCTGGTATTGGCCATGCGTCGACAGTGTACTCACGCCTGAGAACCGGTCAATCGAGACTGATGAGGCGGCGCTTGACTTGATGGCGGCAATCTCTAAAATGACTGACCAGTCAGTTTCCTCGAATCGTATACACTTGGCATGAAGGCAAAGTCCAAAGAGAAGCGGCTCGCCTTGTTGCAGGCGGCGCTGGCCGTCGTCACCGAGAAGGGTTACTTCGCGACCAAGGTGGACGACGTGGCGCGGCGCGCCGGCGTGGCCAAGGGAACCGTCTATCTGTACTTCAAGGACAAGCCGGCCATCTACATCGGGCTGGTGGACTGGCTGCTCGAACAGGCGCTGGCTGTGACCGCCCAGGTGATCGCCAGGTCTACATCTCCCCGCCAGACACTGGACGAACTGTTCACCACCTGGTCGTCCGGCGTGATGTCGAACCCCGGCGTGCTGGCGCTGCTCTCGATGGAGAACATGCACCAGGACAACACGCTCATGAAGCGGTTCAAGAAGTACGTCCTGCCCCACATCGTTGAGCTGCAGGACGCGGTCGCGGGCGTTATGAAGCAAGGCATCGAACAGGGCGAGTTCCGCCCTGCCGACCCGCGGGCCGCGGCGACGATGTACCTGGGTGCGTTTCGCGCCGAGCTGCTGGCCGCTGCCAACCGACCCCGCACGCCGCGGGCGGTTGAGTCTGTCAAGGAGCTGTTTCTATTCGGTCTGCTTGCCGACGGCAAGGGCCGTGAAACGCCAACCGATAAGGAGCATTGATGCGCAAATCTTCCTTCTGCATCATCGTCGGGCTGGTTCTGGTAGCAGTTGCGGCCGCCAGCGCCGACACGTTGCGACTGGACGCGCAGCAGGCGGTCGAACTCGCCCTCGCGAACAACCGCCAGATCGCCCAGGCCCGGGCCAAGCTGGACGAGGCCGCAGCCGGCAGGAGCACGGCTTTGGGTTCGTTCCTGCCCCAGATCAGCGCCTCGGGTACCTATACCCGGTTGG
>JAFGRF010000137.1 GCA_016935295.1 Caldifarciminota bacterium
CGGGTGAGACGGGGTAGGGGAGTTCCGGGGATTGCGAATAACGATTTGACAATGGCGAAGTTAGGATGCGAATGGGCTTGATGAGCTTGAGCTCTATTTGTAGTATTCTCCAGTCGGCGAGACAATCATGAACGGACAATCTGAGCTTGACGTGCTGAACCGGACCCTTGGCCGGAGGCTTGCCCAGATTCGGCGGGAGGCCGGTCTGACCCAGGCGCAACTGGCTGCACGGTTGGGCGGCACCAACCGCGGCTGGCAGCAGGCGGTGAGCCGGTTCGAGCAGGGCAAGGCCGGCCAGCAATCTCTGTCCTTCATCCTCGACTATCTGCGTGCATGCGGCAAAGGTCTAGGCGCGGTCATGGACGTGCTCGACGAGTACACGTCACTGCCGACGGTTCTCGAAAGTCACGCAAAACGGGCGTTGCTTGACGCGACTGCGGAGTTGCCGCCTCTTCAGCAGAATCGGGCAAAGAACTACGACATCGGCCTCAGGCTGAAGGCCGGTCAGCGTGTTCGGACCGAGCAGGATATCGAGAAGCGGGTGCGGCAGGCGGTGAAGCGCGCCAAAGCCGAGGCGTGGGAGCGTAGACTGCACCGGACGTTCAACGAAGTCATGAACGAATCAGGGCTTGGCTGGAAAGACCCGCTGGCGACGTACCTCCGTTCATACGGCCGCAAGGTCTTCGGCGCGCTGCGCCGCACGCGCAAGACCCGGCCGGTCTGGCGGGACAAGGCGATGGCCAAGCTCGACAACTGGGCTGGAGATTACGGCCTCCCGCCCGAGCCGTTCGCCCGCATGAAGCAAGCCGTCATCGCCCTGTTCGCTGACATGGAACGCAAAGGCGAACTGGATTGAACCCTGCCCGGCACCATCAAGTTCCGCGGATTGACAACCGTCCAGAGCCTGCTAGGCTGACTTGCATGAAGAATGAAGACGTGAGTTTCCTGGACTGGCTTCACGACCAACGCCGGAAGGCAGAGGCTGACCGGAAACGGCGCGGTCTGTCCGGCGCAGACTACCTGCGGGAGTGTGCCCGAGAGGCGGCGCGGGTCAGGGAGGAACTCGCAGCGCACCGGCAGTTGACGGCCCGCGACAAGCCGTAGTCGGACGTATGAAGACTCCCCGGGCTCTGCGAACCGGGGATCGGCGGTCGGAGATGTGATGACCGTCGGCCATGAACTCCCGCCCGAACCGTTCGCCTGCGTGGAGCAGGCAGTCATCGTCTTGTTCGCCGACATGGAACGAAACGGCGAATTCGACTGAACACAGTGGCTCGTCCGTCCTGTTGACACTCCGGTCTGCGAGTCGTACTATGTCCTCAGTGAGGACACGCTCGTCGGTTGTCGTCTGCGTCACATTGCTGGCGGGTGGACTGTCAGCTTCGCCTACGTGCGTCCTGAAGGGCCGCGTGCGGGATGCTCGGACCGGCGAACCGCTCGTGGGTGCAAGTGTCGTCGTCAGAGGCACTGAGTGTGGTAATGCCACCGACCTGAACGGTGACTACGTCATTGTCGGGTTGCCCGAGATGACGGGAACGGCGACGGCGGCATACGCCGGATACAACGATACCTCGGCGTCCTTCACCACCACTGCCGCGTGCACCACCCATCTCGACTTCGGCCTGCGGGTTCCTCTTGTCCAACTGACCACCGTTTGGCACCCCCCGGGGTCAGCACGGCCGCTGCCGCCCAGACCACGACCTATCGCCCTGCCGCTGCCAGCCAGAAGCGACTCGCGGCTGTACAAGTCGTGGGGCTGCATATGGCAGAACGAGAGCATGCTGGCGATAGAGCAGGTTGGCGATAGCGTTCTCGTCCAGGCCATCGGACCTCGAATAGCCCCCATGCCGCTGCCGAGCCCGGACGGGCCAAGCATTAAGGAGGGGATTGTCCCAATCGCCGAGTTCCGTGCGTTCTGGGACTCGCTCGGACGTCTGGGTTTCTGGCAGCTGAAGGACAGATATGACGCGCTGAAGAGCTACTCCGGCGAGGGAGGAGGGAGTATCTCGGTTACGTTCCAGAGCCTCCGCGGAGGCAAGACCAGCAAGACAATAGGCTACTCTTGCGTTCAATCATGTTCGCTCGAGTTCCGGCGCGTGTATTCCCTGTTTGACAGCATGGTGCGGTTCGCCCGGACCGTGCCGGACTGGAAAACGCTACTGCGCTACGACACCGTGGCACCAATCGAAGGGCTTGAGGATTGGTATCACTACGAGGCATTGCAGGCAATCGGAGCAATCCGGGATTCGCAAGACTTGGACACTCTGCAGTCCATGCTTATGCACGACGACCAATACGCCGGGGCAATCATCGTAGCCTTGGGCAACATCGGCAGCAAGCGAGCGGTGCCCGCACTTGAGGAGTTCACAGCTCGGCTTGAGGCCGAGTCTGCTCCTGCCCGTCGATACGACCTGATCGGTGATGCGGCCAAGGCTCTGTTCGCTGTGAATGGCCTACAGAGTGCGGCTACGATCAGACGTGTCCTACGTCCGCCATGTCCTCCACGACTTGTGTATGCGCTGAGCAAGATGCTGGCCGGGGCAGGTGACTATTCGGGCGTACCGGCCGTGGTCGAGATTCTCAGCGGTCCGGCTCGGGGTGAGGTCACTTGGGCAGTCGAAGCGCTCAAGGAGATTGGCTACGGAAGTCAAATGGCGATATCCGCGCTCCTCGATGCGGCGCAGAAGGAGATGAAGGCGGACCAACCCAGCGACAGGGTCATGATACATACCTGCCTGGCGCTTACCAAGCTGACCGGTCAACCCTTCACGTACCATCCCGAGGATTCGCTGTCAGTCAAACGGTCCAACATGGCGGAGTGGCTGAAGTGGTGGAAGGCCAACGCCAAGCGCTATCCAGTCGGTCCGGGCGACGCGTCCGGCAGGTAGTATCTAGTCCAGGGCGAGGCTGGTGCACAGGGCGCGGCGGTCGAGGCCTACCGCTTGCGGCTAGCGGCTTGCGGCCAGCAACTCACCGATTCCGGATTGCGGGTTGGAGTCGGGCGGGTCGTCTACAGGTCTTCGGGGGTGAGACCGCTGTGTTTGGCGATTCGGGCCAACATCCTCGGGCCAATCTCTTCGTGGTCGTGAAATGCGAACACGAAATCCGGCCAGCCGGGACGGCCCAGCACACGATGGGACGTTCCTGATTGGCGTTTGATGCTCCACCCGATTCGGAGCAGGGCGCTGAGGACTCGATTGGCCTTGGTGGAAGGTCAGTTGCTCATGCAGGTACGGCGAATACTTCCCGGAGCGCCGGGACTTCCTCGCCGTGTTCGATACGGTCTGCCAGAACCCGCAGCGCCAGCGCCTTGACGTTGGCGATAGCCGACGCCCGGTCCTGGCCATAGACCATCACGCCGGGCAGGTCCGGGACCTCGGCCAGCCAGCGTCCGTCGGCTTCCCGTTCGATCTCGATTCTCACGAGTGCTCCGTTTCCAGTCGTTGTTCTGCAACTAGTCTGGCCTCGCCCGGCCATGATGTCAAGACTGCGTTCATGGGGACTCAGCTAGGTCGAGGAACTCGATGCCGCTCCCGAGGCCGTCTTCTGCGGTGCGGCGGTCCTCGTCAACCATAGCCTTGTACCCGGTGGCGAGCTCCCGATTCAGGTTGTCTGAGGCAATGGACGCCGTGACTTTCCCACATCCAGCCGGGGAGTCTCTTTTCGTGCTATGCTTCATGTCATTACGACTATAGCTTCTGTTCTTCAGACGTCAACCAGCCACCGCATAGGCCTAGGTGGTCGGATGTCTGCAACTTGGCGTTCTCGGCGGTTTTCCTTCAGTTCGGTATGCCTGCGGCTTGACCTAG
>JAFGRF010000012.1 GCA_016935295.1 Caldifarciminota bacterium
GAAACCTGATTTAGGGCATCTCAAGGCAGTGCCGGATGCCGGGCAGTTCGCGTGCCGGATTCCTCAGTTCAAGATCCCTGACGGCGCCTAGCAGCGCCGCACGTCGGTCCTCTGCACAACGACTATCGTGAGCCGCAGTATGCTGGTCGGCGGCCCGTCGACGGACGGGCATGACTGCCTCACTGGCCTCCAGCACCGTCCTCATATCCGCAAGTGACCGTGAGAACCGCCGCGCGAACCGCCCTGCAAGTGGCGCTGCGAGTCTAGTTCGGAGTTCCGGTCGGAGGCCCCTCAAGATTCGAGCCGCATACCGCGACGGAAGTCATCCCGACCGTGGGTTCCTGAGTCTACTAACGAACCGAAGCCGAGGTCGCTGAGCAAGTCCCAGCGCGAACGCGACGGGGAATCCGTATCAGGTTGCCCTTCAGGTTTGCGTTCCGAACCACCTCCCGAACCGTCCCGGGAACGGTTCACAAGGTGATACCCAGAGCGACCACTTACGCGACCAATCTGGCGTCTAACAGCTTGCCTGTCAAGCAGTTAGACATGCTGACACACGTCTGACTTATCGAGGGAGCACGTCAGGCACACTCAGCCGGACCGCGGTCTACTGCCTTGGCCGCTCCACCGCGCATGCGTGCTGGCTGTCCGGCTCCGCTACATAGGCGATTCCGGCCTCGCTGGGCTTCCCGTATGCCTCCGGATGGAGGTATCTGCCCCTCTCGCCGGCTAGCTTGGCTACTTCCACCTGTACACGGTGGACAGTGGCGTACGGGTCCTGCCTGATGCCCGTCACCTGCCACGAGACTGTTGTCGAGGGAACACTCGTCCGAACGATGAACGAATTGCCTTTGATACCCCGGACCACCTTGGCCTGCGCAAACCTGCCACCATCGCTCTCGTCAATCACGGTCAACTGGTAACGGAAGTCGCCGTTCAGCGTCTCGAACCAGTTCGGGAGGGTGACAGTGGCATAGCCTGCGGTATCGGTCTTGACGTTGCCGTTGTAGATATTCATCATGTCCGGGCTCTCGACGAAGGAGTGGAGAAGGTACTTGTTAAGTGGGTCAAGCGGATGGTCGATCTGGAACGAGCCACCGCCCTTGGAGAGATTGCCAGTGACCGTGACGTCGCCGCTGAAGTACCCGGCGTAGTTCGACGCACCGCCGCTTGCAGTTCCGTACACGCCATAGTTGGAGCCAAGGCCTGTGGCTTCGCCATACAGACCGTAGCTGTTGCCACCACTTGCATTGCCACGGACCCCGTAGTTGGAGCTGCCCCCGGACGCGTCGCCCCTGACGGCGTAGTTGACGAGACTCCCGTCGGCCAGGCCGCGCGCACCGGTGCAGGTGCCGCCGCCGTTCGCATGCCCCAGCACTCCGGTCCCACCGCTTCCATGTGACATGCCAACCACGCCGCTTTGGCTTGCCCCTGCCGAGACGCCGTAGACGCCCGTGGAGTTGCTGCTCGAGTCGTATGCGCCGTAGGAACTCATGCTTATGCCTGTCACCCCGACGCTGCTCGCGCTCCTGCCAACAACGCCAGAGCCGGTGCTGCTCTTGCCGTAGACTCCAGAGCTGTCGTAGCTGACGCCGTAGACGCCATGGCCCAGACTGTCCTCTCCCCAGACACCATACCCACCCCCGATCGCGGTAGACTTTCCGTGCACGCCAGCGTTGCCCGGTGCTGATGATGTCCCGTAGACACCATCGTTGTTCGTGCTCTGGCCGGCTACGCCGCAACTGCCAGTGCTCATTCCGTGGACGCCATAGCCACCAGAGCTCCCGCCGTAGACACCAACGCCGCTACTGCTGTTGCCAACTACGCCATAGTTGGATCCGCTGCTTCCGTACACGCCCGGCCCTGAGTTGGCCAGACCGTAGACACCGCTGCCGCTAGCGCTGCTGTTGCCGCATACGCCACGGCCGCTAACGGTGCTACCATAGACGCCGTAGTGGTCAGAGCTGCTGCCCCAGACTCCGTAGCCAGTTATGCTGGCGTTTGTGCCCTTGAGTGCGGCATCTCCGGCCGAGTTCGCCGAACAGCTACCCTGACCGGCAATGCGCCAGCTCGCGAACTGGTTCGACGCGAACTGGTTCTTGATGTAGCGGCTGTCGCCATAGGATGAGTCGAAGCTGACGGTGCCCGAGTCGGATATCGGGTTTGGCGAACACACAACGCCGGTGGATTGAACGACCTTTCTGACCGTTCCGCTGCCACCGGAACTCACGCTGTCATTGCGCGGCGTCCACGCCGAGCCGGTCCACTTCATCACCTGACCCGTTGCCGCTCCCATCTGGCCGAGGTCGGCCGCCGCGATAGTCCCGTCCACCAGCATAGCCGACGTCACCGAGTTGGTCTGGCCTTCGTTGACGTAGTGGGCATCAAGCGCAGTCGTGTCCTTGCCCTGCAGCAGATCGGCGTTGGCTGACCTGGCGGCAAGGTAGCTGTAGGTGCTGCCGACCAGCCGCAGGCGCGGCGACAACTCCGTCCCGCCGGCAACAGCCATGCCGAGATACAAGCTGCCCGAGCTTGGCACCGACTCTATCTGGGCGACCGAGCCGAGCAGGACTGAGAAAAGCCCGCCCTGGGTCTGTACCGTCTGGGTTTCGCTCCAGAACGACGTGCCGCCGGTTGGAGCGGTGTAGAACCGGAACGTAACCTGATAGCTCGTATCGCTCACCGGCACGCCCAAGGTGTCCGTGAGCTTGCCTTGATACGAGAGCATCTGCGGGATCACTATCGACTCGACACTCTGGGCCGCAGCCTGTCGGCCGTGGGCCGCGGTCGATCGTTTGTCTACCACCGCGTGCTCAGCCGCAGATGCGAAGAAGCTGGTGAAGACCAGCACTAGGAACATGCTTTTCATCGAACCTCCCTCTAGCGTATCACCTGTTCTCGTGGCGACTCGCATGAAACCGTGCAGGACGCGTCACGTTCCCGAACTCGGACAGTTCTGGGGATTTCGGGGACACTTCACCTAACTCCATGTCCCTCGAATCTGAGAACCGATAGCATAGGTTAGTTCTATCCGCCTCTACCCTGATGTCAAGGTGGACTACATCAGCAATGGGCCGCGACTTCCGAATCTCGGACGCGGCCGACAGCTCCTTGTTTGTGGTGACAGCCAATCACGGAAGCAGGATTTCGGCCGGCGCAGGTTCCGGTTGGTTGACCCGGGACGACGCGCGGATAGAATCAAGCAGTGAAAGCTGAGCGGCAAAGAACGAGCCCGAGCCGGTGGTTCAGTACTGACGTGGGGCTCCGGGGTCGGCTGACTGCTTCAACCCTGAGTCCGAAACAGAAGTCCACCACAAAGACCAAGGCACAAGGAGGGTGACGAGTCAGTTTGGTTCTATCTGCTTGGTGTTGGTAGTGTGTTGGTGGTTCCATGTCGGAATCAGAAGCGCCACGCTTGCTTGACGCCCGACGACGTTCTGCTACACTGAGGCGTGAGTCCACAAGTTCAGCTCGACCGCGAGAAGCTGGCCGAATTCTGCCGGCGTAATCACATTCGCACGCTGTCGCTGTTCGGCTCAGTACTCACCGACCGGTTCGGGCCGGAGAGCGACGTGGACTTTCTCGTGGAGTTCGAGCCGCACAATGGACCCGGCTATTTCGGCCTGGCTCGAATGGAACGGGAGCTCTCCGAGCTGGTCGGCCGGAAGATTGACCTCAGGACTCCCGCGGAACTGAGCCGATACTTCCGCGACGAGGTCTGCGCCAGTGCCCAGATACAGTATTCCGCGGCCTGACGCGATCCGTCTGCGCCACATGCTTGACGCCGCCCGTGAAGCGCTGGAGTTCGTTCGGGGCAAGACCGAACACAGCATCGGCGAGGACCGCATGCTTGTTCTCAGCCTCGTCAAAGAAATCGAGATCATCGGCGAGGCTGCCGGGAAGGTGTCCGATCCGACCCGTCGTCAGTTGTCGCAGATACCGTGGCAGGACGTTGTTGACATGCGGGATCGCCTGATACACGCCTACTTCGACATCGACGTCGGCATAGTCTGGGACACCGTGTCCAAAGACCTCCCCCCGCGGGTCGCCGCTATTGAGAGCGTCCTGGCGCCCGAGTCCTAGCACGTAACCTTCCCCGCCTTCTCTGGCCACTCCCTTGTTCCTCTCTGGTGAGAGCAGACCCTCCAGCACCGGTGCCCGCACGGCATTCGCGTGCACAGCTCCATCACCTTCCGCCCGCCGGTCGAACAGAGCAGC
>JAFGRF010000138.1 GCA_016935295.1 Caldifarciminota bacterium
CCGTCGCCGGAAAACCTGCCGCCCGGCAACACAGACTGTAACCCATGTCCTGATAATAAAGTGTAACCCATGTCCCGTTCGCGCCATACCCAGAGCCACCACCTACGTAACGCCCCGCGCGCCTAACAATACGACTTTCAAGCAGTTAGCTTATCTGGGACTAACCAGACTGTGTACAAAGGCGCGAAAGGCACAAGTCGCCGTTCTCCGAGACCCGGAACTGACACTCCGGGGCCACCCAGAAAGTCAGCGCCGCATGTCCGCCTTTCGTCACTGAACACATGCCGCCTTCCGCCCTTCATCTTGACCCCTCCCTGTCATCTCTAACCCCTGTCCCTGGCCCCCTTCTCTCGTCCACCCCTTCTTCGTCACGCTGCGCTCGCTTGACAGGGAAAACGCGCATTCTATAATCATGCCGATATGAGGCATGTTGCCCGCATCCTGCTCCTAGCCGCGGTCGTTGTTGTGGCCGGCTGCAGCCTGTTCCGCGACTCCGATGTACGGATCGCCGAAGTCACCTCCATAACCGCTCCTGACACGGTTGTCATCGGCACGACCTTCGTTGTCACCGCTCACGCCTTCTTCGCATCTGACATGAGTTGGGTGTTCGACCGCGCCGAAGTCACCTGCAAAGACGCAAGTCTCGAGGTTCGCGTCTGGTCGCATCGCTGGGAGGGCGGCTCGGCCGTTCCACAGGTTGTCTCCGAGCGCGACCTGTCGTTTCAGGCCAGACCGCTGGAGCTTGGCGAGTATCGTATCAATGCCCATCAACCCGACGGGAGTACCACAGAAAAGACAATAGCCGTCCTGCCCTAGCCGCGCCCGGATTGCCGGGCATCGGTAGTTCATGGTTTCTGGTTACTCGTTCCTGGTTTGCAGAACGAGAGACAATGAACTAGAAACTAGGAACCATCTGGCGGTTCAGGCAAGTCCGCGTAGTTCTGACAGGAGGAGTCAGTGTACGCAGCAAAGACCGCAGGAGTCTGTCTGGTTCTGGCCGGAATCGCTCTGGCCGGACCGTCTTTCCGCATCGGCACTAAACTCACGTGGCACGGCGCTGAGGCGTACTCAGAGTCGTTAGATACTACCGGAGCGCCTATCTCAAGAACCGTCTACGAACGGTTCTCCGTCGGCCCGGCAATCGAAGCGTCCTACGGACCGGTGTGGGGTGTATTCACCGGCAGGGTTGACCTGGCGCAGTTGAGCATCTTCACGTCAAGCCCGGGTGGAGCGGGATTCAGCATGTTCCCGATGCTCGGACTGGACGTGATGGCCGAACCGCCGACGCAGTGGCGAGTCAAGCCCTACGCCTGGGTCGGCGTCCGGACAACCGGTTACACGCAGCCGCCTTTCACGGGAGTCCAAGAGGTCTATCATGACTCCGAGACGCACTGGCGTGGTGGACTGGGAGTCAAGTACAGCCTCAACCACCGGACCGACCTCTTCGCTGAGACACAGTGGTACTCACGCGACACCTACTGGGAAGGTGCCATGTTTGAAGCAATCGGTCTGGTCAGCGCCGAGATCGGCGCCCGCTTCGCGCTCGGGAAGTAGCGTAGGTTCGCAAGGATTGACTGAAGGAGAAACGAGATGAAAGTAGCAGCGCTGGCACTGATAGCCTGTCTGCTGAGCCCGGCTTTGGCGTCCGGCCCGGACACGCTCTGGGTAAGAAGACTGGACGTGGGTTCTGATGAGTTCGGCAACGACATAGCCTCGAACGGGAACGCGATCGCGGTTGCGGGCGATGCCTTCGGCAGCATTTCCGACGACTGGCTCGTGGCAAGGATGAACCAGTCCGGCGAAACAGCCTGGACGAGAACGTACGATGCCGGGGGCGATGAGCGGGCGGTGTGTGCCTGTTTGGACCGTGAGTCGAACGTTCTCGCGGCCGGCATGGGCTACGTCTTCAAGGGCACGCGCGGCGCCGGCTCGCCCTACGCTCCCGGGCGGAGCAGATTGCTGAACCCGCGCTCCCCGCTTCAGGGCGAGTATTGCGCCCTGACCGCGAAGTACGATTCGCTGGGTACGCTCAGGTGGTTCCGGTCGGACACCGGCTACGTGGCCTGCGGAATAGTAGCAGACTCGGCCGGTAACGTCTTCATGACCGGCGCGCACATCACGAGCGATACGACCTGGGACTTCTGGTTGGCCAAAAGCAGCCCGACCGGCGAGACACTCTGGACCGTGACCTACGATTTCGCCCGATTCGAGGTCGGCTATCGCCCGGCTCTCGATGCCGCGGGGAACATCGCGGTACCCATCTACGCCGGTGACTCCCTCTTCCACTGCATCACCGCCAAGTTCACGCCCGACGGCCATACCATCTGGAGCAGGAAGTACGAACCAGGAACCGACGACGCTGGCACAGGGCTCGCAATCGACCCAAGCGGCAACATCATCGTTGCCGGCCGAACCGCCTCGGACACCACGACCGAGGGATTTGTCCTGAAGTACGACCCAAGCGGAACTCTGCTCTGGTCCAAGATCTTCACGTTCAGCCAGAACGACGCTTTGGCAGATGCAGCTTGCGATTCGGCCGGCGATATCTTCGTCGCCGGCTACACCAGCCTTGGCTACAACAGCAACTGCCTGCTCGTGAAGCTGGACTCGTTGGGCGATACGTTGTGGACTGCCACCTACGGTGGCTCGGCCTACGCCGGTGCCGCCGGGGTCACGTGCGACCCACTTGGGAATCCGGTCATTGTCGGCACCCAACAGGACACGCTGACCTACAACTCCGATATCCTTGCCATCAAGTACGCGGCGCTTACCGGCATCGCCGAATCGCCCCGTTCGGCTCCTACGTACGCCTCGGCACACACCATCACCGCCGGGCCGGACTTCATCCTGTCGGTTCCCTGCTCGGGGAGTTACGACGTCAGGCTCTGCGACCTGACCGGACGAACCCGGCAGCAACTCTTCCACGGCACTCTCGCCAAGGGCGCACACCGGCTGTCCGTTTCCGCAGTACCGGCCGGCACGTACTTCGTGAGGGTAGCCGCTTCGGACGGCGGCATTTCCTGCCATAGGTTTGTGCTGGTAAAGTAGATCAGAGAAGGAGTAGCTGAAGTGAAACCGATTCACCTTGGCCTCTCGTTGCTCACGCTGCTGGGCGTGAGCTGTAGAGTGTTCGACTCTCATCCCACAACCCGGTTCGACGTAGGCGCCAACGTGCGCGATGTCTTCGCCTACGGCGACACGCTGCTCGCCGTGACCGATAGCTTCCTGCTCACCTACGACATCTCATCGCCCACTTCGCCGCGCGCGCTGACAACCATACCTGTGGCACACACGCCTAGATGTGCGATCGCCGTCGGAGGAAGCGCCTTCGTGGGCACCGATTCCGGAATAGCGGTCTACCCCATCGCCGGTGGTCCTCCTACTGAGCTCTACTGCGGCGGAACGGACCAGGCCGTGGCCGGTCTGACCACGGACTCGACCCGGATGTACGCCGCCGCCAGTGACGGGATCACCGTATTCAGGCTCGCGACACCTAAATCCACACGGTTCGTACCGCTTGCTGGCGAGCCGACCGGCGTGGCGCGGCACGACTCACGCCTGTTCGTGTCCCTGGACGATTGGGGCGTTCGCGTGTTGAACATGCTGCCCGGCGACTCGTTCGTTCTCGACACCGTGCATCTGGGCGGACACACGCGTGCCGAGGGTGTGACGGTGTCGTCGGGTGGGTACTGCATCATCTCGCAGGGACCTTCCGGTGTTCTCACACACTACACTCCCGCTCCCGACTCATACCCATTCGGCGGGGGCGGTGGCGGCGGCGACAGGTCTGCGTATGCCGCGGCCGCGACCGACGGTGTGGAGCAAGCGGCCTTCTACCTGGCGGACTCGACCACGGTTACGTTCACGGAGATCGTCAACCGGCCGGGACCTGCTTCCTTCTCGGAAGAGATAGGTCCGGACCTTGAAGGCTTCACACGGCGCATCTGCCTAGGCGGAAACGGCTACGTCTACACAGCCTCGGGCGACGCCGGCATCTACATCATCAAACAGTAGCAGGCAGGGTCCGTCGCGGGAAGAAGGGCAGTCCCCCAGAGCAGCTCGTCTGACTCGGTGCGAGACAGCCCCGTTTCCCTGCCTGGCGCGGTCTTCACTTTCAGCGGAAAAAGGACGCGGCACGGGAGTGCGTGCCGCATCAGAGACGCAGAAACGCCGGAGCTACACTACCAGCGGTAGTGGGCGAAGGCGCGGTTGGACTCGGCCATCTTGTGCGCGTCTTCCTTTTTCTTGACCGCCGCCCCCTGGTTGCGGCTGGCGTCGAGGAGCTCGCCCGCCAGTCTCTGGATCATCGTGTGCTCGTTCCGATCGCGCGCCGCGTTGATGGTCCACTTGATGGCCAGGGCGTCGCGCCGTTTGGGCCGCACTTCCATCGGAATCTGATAGGTGGAGCCGCCGACCCGGCGCGGCCGGACCTCAAGCACCGGTTTCACGGCGTTCATCGCCTTCTGGAACACGGCATAACCATCTTCCTTGCCCTGTTCCTGGGCCAGATCGAGCGCACCGTAGAAAATCCGCTGGGCCGTAGTCTTCTTGCCCGCCCACATCAGGTTGTTGATGAACTTGGTGACAAAAGTCGAAGCGTAGCGCGGGTCCGGAGCTATCATCCGCTGTTCGGCTGTGCGTCGTCGTGACATATCTACCTCTTAGGACGCTGCGCCCGGCTTGGGCCGCTTGACGCCGTACTGGCTGCGCGCCTGTTTCCGGCCCTCAACGCCGGTCGTATCAAGCACGCCGCGGACGACGTGGTAGCGGACACCCGGCAGGTCTTTGACACGGCCGCCCCGTACAAGCACGATCGAGTGCTCCTGCAGGTTGTGGCCTTCGCCCGGGATGTAACACGTGACCTCGTAGCCGCCCGCCAGCCTGACTTTGCAGACTTTGCGCAGCGCCGAGTTCGGCTTCTTGGGCGTAGTGGTGTAGACCCGGGTGCAGACCCCGCGCTTCTGAGGGTTGCCCATCAGCGCCGGCGTCTTGGACCGGCTGTGGATTGCCGTCCGCGGTTTGCGGACGAGCTGGTTTACTGTCGGCATGCTATACTGCCTCCTCTGCTTTCTCCTGCGACTCTTCGGCGACGAGTTTAATGCGGGCGAACTCGCGGTAACCGGTGCCCGCCGGAACCAGTCGGCCGACGATAACGTTCTCTTTCAATCCTCTGAGCTTGTCTTCCCTGCCGGAAATCGCCGCCTCGGACAGCACCCGCGTCGTCTCCTGGAACGATGCCGCCGAGAGGTAGCTCTCGGTCAGGAGCGCGGCCCGGGTGATACCGAGGAGGATGTTGTTGAAGCTCGCCGGCCGCATGTTCTCGGTGATGAGCTTCTGGTTCTCGTCGTACAGCCTTCGCCGTTCGACGATCTCCCCCTCGATGAAGCTGGAGTCTCCGGCGTCCTCGATCTTGGTCTTGCGCAGCATCTGGCGGACGATGACCGAGATGTGCTTGTCGTTGATCTTCACCTTCTGCAGCCGGTACACGGCCTGGATCTGGTTGGTGAGGAACTCCTGCACCGCGAGCCAGCCGCGCACCCGCAGCACGTCGTGCGGGTCGACCGAACCTTCGCAGAGCTTGTCGCCGGCGCTTACCCGATCGCCGGTCTGCACCAGCAGGTACTTTCCGTACGGGATCTCGTACTCCTTCTCGGTGCCGCCCTCGGATGTCACCTTGACCTCGCGGATACCCTCACGCGGCTCGCCGACGCTAACGGTCCCGTCGATTTCCGAGATAGTCGCCGGCTCTTTGACGCGCTTGGCCTCGAACAACTCGGCGACCTTGGGCAGACCGCCTGTGATGTCGCGGGTCCGGCCCATCTCGCGCATAAGCCGGGCCAGCGTGTCGCCGGGCAGCACCTCGGACTTGTCCTCGACCACGAGATAGGCACCGGCCGGGAGCGCGTGCGCTTCAAGCACCTTGCCCCTGGCCCCGACGACCGCGATGCGCGGGTGGAGCCGGTGGCCGCGGTCCTCGGTGATGATCCGCTGCATGCGTTCGGTCCGCTCGTCGATGTCCTCGCGCAACGTCACTCCGACCTCCACGTCGTGGTAGGCAATCTCACCCTTGGAACGGGCGAGAATCGGAATCGAGTAAGGCTCCCACTCGAACAGAGTGTCGCCTTCGTTGACGTCCTGGCCATCGTGCACGCGAACCGTCGCGCCGGCCGGCACGTTGAACGGCACTACGCGGTCGGGCGCCACGAGGACGAGTCGGCCCTGGTCCGGAGCGACCGTCTCGCCGTCGGTCCGTTTAACCGTCACCAGGCCTTCGTACTTGACCTTGCTCGCAAAGCGGGCAGTCGCCTTGGTCTGTTCGGCCACACGTGAAGCAACGCCGCCGACGTGGAAGGTCTTGAGCGTCAACTGGGTGCCCGGCTCTCCAATCGACTGGGCCGCGACCACGCCGACCGCCTCACCTATCTCAACCACCGTGCCGGTTGCCATATTCCGGCCATAGCACTTAACGCACAGGCCGGACTTGGCTTCGCAGGTAAGCACCGAACGCACCCGCACCGACTCGATGCCGTAGTTCTCGATCTCCTCGGCCGCCTCGTCGCTGATATCCGCGCCGGCAGCGACGATGACCTCGCCGGAGACCGGGTTGACCACGTCGTCGAGCGAGAACCGGCCGGCAATACGCTCGGACAGCGGCTCGACCACATCGGCGCCTTCGCGCAACGCCGTAACCTCCTGGCCGAGGATCGTACCGCAATCCTCGGTAGTGATCACCACGTCCTGTGCCACGTCCACGAGCCGGCGTGTAAGATAACCGGCCTCCGCGGTCTTCAGCGCGGTATCGGTCAGACCCTTGCGCGCGCCGTGGGTCGATATGAAGTACTCCCAGACCGACAGCCCCTCACGGAATGAGCTCTTGATCGGCGTCTCGATTACTTCTTCCCCGACCGACCTGCGTTGCGGCTTCGCCATCAGCCCGCGCATGCCGCCGATCTGGGCGGCCTGCGTGCGTGAACCGCGCGCGCCCGAGTCAATCAACATGAACACCGGGTTGAACCCGCCCTGGTCCTCGCTCAGCCGCTTCATCAGCGCATCCTCGACCTCGGCCGTCGCGAGCGTCCAGGTGTTGACGACGAGGTTGTATTTCTCCGAGTCGGTCATGAGGCCGCGGTCATAGGCCTTGTGCACCTTCTTCAGTTCCCGCTCGCTCCGTTCGAGGATCTCGTACTTCTCCTTCGGAACGACAACGTCGTCGACGCCGATGGAAAGCCCGGACCGGGTCGCCTGCTCGAATCCGATATCCTTGACCGCGTCCAGCAACCGCGCTGTCGCCTCCAGTCCCATGGTGCGGCTGCAGGTATCGACCAGCGCCACCAGCTTGTCCTTGGGATAGGTCTCGTTCACGAAACGCAGCTCGGCGGGCAGCACCTCGTTGAAGAGCACGCGGCCCACGGTCGTGTCGTAGGTCTTGTCATTGTAGCGGAACCTAATCGGGTCGTGGATGTCGAGCTCGCCCAAGTCGTAGGCCGAGTGGACGGTCTCGAAGTCGCCGAACGAACCGACCGGGTCAGTCCGGTCCAGACGCTGTTTGGTGATGTAGTACACGCCGATGACGATATCCTGCGACGGCGTCATCAAGGGCCGGCCGTGCGCCGGCGACAGAATGTTGTGCGACGAGAGCAGCAGCACCGACGCCTCAAGGATCGCCTCGGGGGTGAGTGGCACGTGAACCGACATCGTGTCACCGTCAAAGTCGGCGTTGAACGGCGGGCAGACCAGCGGGTGGATGCCGATTGCCCGGTGCTCAGCCAGAATCGGGAAGAAAGACTCCACCGAGACCCGGTGCAGGGTCGGCGCTCGGTTCAGCATCACCGGATGGTCTTTGGTAACTTCCTCAAGAACCTCCCAGACCTCCGGCGCCTCGCGGCGATACATGCTCTTGGCCCCGCGCTCGCTCTCGGCTAGGCGGCGTTCCTCAAGCCGGCGGAGGATCATCGGCTTGAACAGCTCGAGCGCCATCTCCTTGGGCAGGCTGCACTGGTGCAACTTCAAGGCCGGGTCGACCACGATGACCGAACGGCCCGAGTAGTCCACGCGCTTGCCGAGCAGGTTGCGGCGGAACCGGCCCTGCTTGCCGCGCAGCGCCTCGCAGAGCGACTTGAGCGGCCGATTGCCGCGGCCGCGCACCGGCCGGGGCCGGGTCTCATTGGAGAAGAGCGTGTCGACCGCATCCTGCAGCATCCGCTTCTCGTTCTTGAGAATGATGTCCGGGGTCCGGATGGAAAGCAGATGCTTGAGCCGGTTGTTGCGGACGATGACACGCTTGTAGAGGTCGTTCAAATCCGACGTCGCGTAGCGGCCGCCCTCGAGCGGTACCAGCGGCCTGAGATCGGGCGGAATCACCGGCAGCACGTCGAGAATCATCCACTCCGGCCGCGCGCCCGAGGCACGGAAGGCCTCGACCACGCGCAGACGGCGGAGCAGGTTGAATCGACGCGATGTCTCGTGCTTGATGCGCGCGCGCAGCTCCGCGGCCAGGTCGTCGAGTTCGATCCGGGACAGGAGGGTCTTCAGTGCCGGCGCGCCGCCCGCCGCCTCAAACCCCTCGGTCTTGGGACCGATCTTCTTCAGCTCCTCCTCTGTTATGAGGTCCATCTTCTTGTACGGGGAATTGCCAGGCTCCATGACTACATAGGCTTCGTAGTTCAGGATGGTCTCGACCTGGTTGATGGATAGCGCGAGCATCAGGCCGATCTTCGAAGGCGGAACCTGGTAGAAGAGAGTGTGCGCCACCGGCACAACCAGCTCGACGTGTCCCATCCGCTGGCGGCGGACCGCCGAGGTGGTGACCTCGACTCCGCAGCGGTCGCAGACGATTCCCTTGTAGCGGATCTTCTTGTACTTGCCGCAGTTGCACTCGTAGTCTTTGACCGGCCCGAATATCCGCTCGCAGAACAACCCGTCGCGCTCCGGCTTCTGGGTCCGGTAGTTGATAGTCTCGGGCTTGACTACCTCCCCGCTCGACCAGCTCCGGATCGTCTCGGACGATGCAATCCGCAACCGGAGCGAATCGAAGTCGAAGAAATCCCGGTCGGTCATCATGCGGTCTCCTTTCCCCGCTCGGGGATGAGCTCGAGACCGAGCCCCTGCAGCTCCTTGACGAGAACCGCAAACGAGGCCGGTGTTCGGGGCCGGGGCGGGTTCTTGCCCCGGATCAGCGACTCATATAGCGCACTCCGGCCATCGACGTCATCGGACTTGATGGTCAGCATCTCCTGGAGCGCGTGGGCCGCGCCGTACGCCTCGAGCGCCCAGACTTCCATCTCACCGAACCGCTGGCCGCCGAACTGCGCCTTGCCGCCCAGCGGCTGCTGGGTGATAAGCGAATAGCGCCCGGTCGAACGGGCGTGGATCTTGTCGTCCACCATGTGGATGAGCTTGACCATGTACATCATCCCGACCGTCACTTTGCCGCCGAACTGCTCGCCGGTCCGGCCGTCGTACATGACGATCTTGCCCTCCTCGGGCAGCCCGGCCTTGCGCAGCTCGGTCTTGATCTCCTCGGGCGTTGCGCTCTCGAACACCGGGCAGAACGCCTGGTAGCCGAGCACCTTCGCGGCCCAGCCCAGGTGCGTCTCCAGGACCTGGCCGAGGTTCATACGGGAGGGCACGCCCAACGGGTTCAGGATCATGTCGACCGGCAGGCCCCGCATGCCGCGGATCGTTTCGCTCGCGACTTTGCTCTCGGCCTCGACCGAGATGTAGGGCATGTCCTCGACCGGCAGCACCTTGGAAACCACGCCCTTGTTGCCGTGGCGGCCAGCCATCTTGTCACCGACCGCCAGCTTCCGCTTCTGGGCGATGAAGATCGTGATCCATTTCAACACTCCGTGCGGAAGCTCGTCGCCGCGGGATACGCGTTCGATTTCCTGCCTGCGCTCGTTATCCGCATCGGCCAGCGCGTCTTCATACTCCTTGACCGCGGCCCGGAGTTCCATCTGGAGCTTGGGGTTCGAGACGAGTTGCTCGATATTGCGGAGATCGCTGAACTCCTCGGACCGAAGGAATTCGTCGGTCATCGGCTGCCCCGCCTTGTGCAGAATCTTGCCTTTGCCGTCCTTGGCGTTGGCAGCGGCCTTCTGTCCGCGTAGGACTGTGCGCAGCCGCTCGTCGCGCCGCTCCTGCAGGAACTCCTTCTTCAGCTCGTACCGGTGCCCGGCCTCGGCCACGCGTTCCTTCTCAAGCCGCCGGTTCATCGCATCCCCCAGCTTGCGGGAGAGGATACGCTGCTCGATGACGACGCCGAACACACCCGGCTCCACGCGCATCGAGGTGTCACGGACGTTCGCGGCCTTCTCGCCGAAGATGGCGCGCAGCAGCCGTTCCTCAGGCGTGAACTCGGTCTCGCCCTTGGGCGTGATACGACCGACCAGGATGTCGCCCGGTCCGACTTCGGCCCCCAGTCGGATCACACCGAACTCATCCAAGTTGCGCAACTCATCCTCGGTCGCGCCCGGGATATCCCGCGTGATCTCCTCGGACCCGAGCTTGGTCTCGCGTGCCTGGATCTCAAACTCAAGAATCTGGATTGAAGTGAAGCCGTCGTCCTTGATCAGTTCCTCAGACACAATGATCGCGTCTTCGTAGTTGTAGCCGCGCCAAGGCACGAACGCTACCAGCACATTCCGGCCCAGGGCGAGCTGTCCGTCCTGAGTAGCCGGTCCGTCTGCCAGGAGGTCTCCCTTCTTCACGCGGTCGCCG
>JAFGRF010000139.1 GCA_016935295.1 Caldifarciminota bacterium
ACTGCGGCATCCGCGGGAGCCGGAAAATCGAGCGCTACCGCATGACCGAAGAAGAAGTGATGGAGTGCGTGCGAACCGCGCGACGACTCGAGTATGGCACGGTCGTGCTGCAGTCGGGTGAGGATTCGGGCTTGACTGCTGACTTCATCACCAGTCTGGTACGGCGTATCAAGGAGCAGGCGGGTCTGGCCGTTACGTTGTCGCTCGGCGAGCGGAGTCGGGACGAACTCGCGAAGTGGCGGGAGGCCGGAGCAGACCGGTACTTGCTCAAGCATGAGACATCCGACCCGGAGCTCTTTCACCGCATCCACCCTGAGGCGCGGGACATGACCGAATCGGCCGTCGATTCGGATTGTGTCCCAAGCCGGACCACGAACCAACGGGTTGAGCTCCTGAAGCTGATCCGCACACTCGGCTACGAGATCGGTTCGGGCGTGATGGTCGGGATTCCGGGCCAGACCTACGAGTCGCTTGCCGATGACATAATGCTCTTTCGGGACCTCGACATGGACATGGTCGGCTGTGGCCCGTTCGTTCCTCACCCCGACACGCCGCTCGGCCACTCCGGGACCCAGAGCCTGGAGTCGCAGGTGCCCACGACCGACACGATGTCAACCAAGGTCGTGGCGTTGACGCGGCTGGTCTGCCCGGACGCGAACATCCCTTCGACGACGGCGCTGGCCACGGTCAATCAGGAGCGCGGCCGCGAACTCGGTCTCGAGCGTGGGGCAAACGTCTGGATGCCGAACTTGACTCCGCCCAAGTACCGTGCCCTGTACGAGATCTACCCAGGCAAGACCAAGGTTATCGATACAGCGGAAGAGTTCCACGAGAATTTGCTCGCTACCCTTGCGAGTATGGGCCGGGTCCCGGGCAGAGGCCCGGGCGGGCGGAGGAGAGTGACCAAGTGATCGAGTGACCTAGTGGTCTAGTGCGGACAGCAAATCCGGACTCGCACTCGAGTGCTCTGCACTTGAACACTTGACCACTGGGCCACTTGACCACGTCCCTGACCCTTCCTATACTGGCCGGCCGTGCCTGAAACGGATCGCTGTCGCCCTGTAGAGCGCACGAACCACATTTGGCTCGCTGTTGCGCTCGCGCTGACGTTCCTTGCCCGCCTATGGTTTGTCCTCGGCATGCGCGGGCAGCCGTTCTCGATAATCGGGCCGCAGATGCTCGATTCGTACTACTATCACCGCTGGGCGATTGACATTATCTCCGGTAACTTCTGGGGCTCGGACGTCTTCTTCCTGAGGCCGCTCTACCCCTACCTGCTGGCGCTGGTCTACTCCGTCCTCGGTCAAAGCGTCCTCGCGGTGCAGTTCGTTCAGGCCGTGCTCGCGACCATCTCCTGCTTTCTCCTCTACGACACTGCCCGCCGCAGCTTCGGCAAGCGCCCCGCCGTTTTCGCATCCTTCGGCTTCGCCCTGACCGGTATCCTTGTTTTCTATACTGGTACCTTGCTCTACGTGGAGACTACCATCCTTTTGAGTCTGCTCTTCTTCTGGCTGATACTCATTGCAGGCAGACGCACGTGGCTGTGGATTGCGGCCGGCATCTGCTTCGGGCTACTTGTTATCTGCCGGCCGGAGATATTTCTCCTTCTGCCGTTTCTGTTCATCTGGTTGTGGTCGAGGGGAAACGGCGGCCGTTCACGGTTGCTGACGATGGCGGTCGCGGCTCTGGTGGTCATCGCGGTCGTACCGTTGCGCAACTACATCGTTGCCCGGGACCCGGTGCTTTTCACCGCCCATTCCGGCATCAACTTCTACTACGGCAACAACCCGGCCGCCGACGGCACCTGGCAGCCGACCGCCGAGCTTGAAAAAGGCGGCGGGTTTTCCCATGAACGGCTGGCGGAGATCAGCCGCTCAGTCGAGGGGAGAGAAGTGAAGCCATCTCAGGCTTCCGCCTATTGGACCAGGCAGGGGCTCAGGTTCATCACTCACCAGCCAGGGCTGTACCTCCGTTTGCTCGGCCGGAAGCTCCTCCTTTCCTTCAGCAACTACGAGGTGCCAAACGACTACTACCCCGAGACCGCCCGCGCCGGCTCGCTCCCGCTCAGGCTGGCCTTCGTCGACTTCGGTCTCGTGCTCGCGCTCGGGTTCCTCGGCATGGTCTGGGCCTGGCCGAAGCGCGGACGGGTGCTGCCCGCGTACCTGTTTGTCGCTGCGTATTTCGTGTCGTCGCTCCTCTTCTACGTGCTCTCCCGGCTTCGCGCGCCGGTCGTCCCCTTCCTTCTGATGTTCGCAGGATACGGCTTGAGCGAACTCGTGGACTCATTGAGGCAGCGTCGAGTCATGCGGACCGTTGTCGCTGTGGTGATTGCGGTCGTGGTCTACATCGTCTCGGCCATCATTCCGGTAGACCGTTCGAGCTACTCGGCGCAGGCGTGGACTCAGACCGGCAACATCCATCTCGAACAACAGGATTTCGGCAAAGCCGCGGCCGCGTTCCAACGGGCACTGGTGGCGCTGCCCTCCTATAGCTACGCTCGCTACTCGCTTGTGCTCGCGCTTGCTGGTGCCGGGCAGACCTCGGACGCCAAGGCCGAGGTACGCAAGATGGAGCAGGCGACTGCTGGCTCGAACGATCGCAAAACGCTCCTCAGTCTGGCAGCGGCCAGGATTGCCATCGCGAACGCCACCAGTACTGCGGACCCTGCCTGGAGACCGGCGAGACGACTGGCAGATGCGTGGGTTGCTATCTCGGAAGGGAAATACGCGAGAGCCGAGTCTCTCTACCGTACATCCCTCGACCAGAATCCTGACGACGCCGAATCCAGCTTCCTGTTGGGCATGGTCTATGCGAGGATGGACAGTTTGGTTCAGGCACGTGAGTGGCTGGCGCGCGCAGCAGCGATGGATCCCGCCAACGACGCGGCTCGCACCGCCCTGAAGTCGGTTGGGTCCAGGCTGCTGCGCTGAACCGCGCCCGGCTCACACCGTCACACGCCTTGCAGTTACGGCCTCTTTTTCAAATCGCGCCATTCCGGCGGGTTGACATTCGGCTGGCCGATTCTACAATCGGGCGATGGTCGAGCAGCCCCCGATCTTGGTACACCGGGGCTCGGGCGGAATCTGGCGCCTGCAGCGTGCATGCCCGGCCCGACCTTGGGCGAGTCCGGAATCGCCAAAGGAGTGTTGACGTGAACGACAAGGCTAGAACTGGTTCCTTGAAGCCGCCCGCAGCCCGCAAGTCACGGCGGCACAGCCCCTGGCCGATAGTGATTGTCGTCGCGCTGCCGGTTTTCACCGTGTTCCTCCAGTTGCCAATGTGGGTCACGCTGGCCGTGCTGGTCATAGGGACAGTTCTGCTAGCCTTTAGTCCCCACTTGCGGGGAAGACGGGTCAGCGATCCGAAGAAGGCCTGGCTGCAACTCGTGGCCTATTTCGCACGGCTCCAGTCGGCGCACGAGGCGCTGAAGCAATCGCCTGCCGATGCGGTCGCGCTTGAGCGGTTCGAGAAACTCCAGGCGGAATGCCTGGAGATGCTCAACAGCCGGCGGGACTCCGAATGGGGCAAGGAGGCCGACTACGTCACGAAGGTCAGAGAAGAGATTGCTGCAATGTCGGCTTTGGCTCCGGACCAGCCCGGAAGCCAGGCGCCGGCACCAAGCCGGGAAGTCGGCCGACTGGAGGAGCTGAGAAGGCAGGGCCCGCTGTCTGATGGCGAGTTCTCCGTGCTGTCCGAGAGGCTCAGGGCCATGGCAGCGGACAAGGCAGACACCGTGTTTGAGGCGGTAGCCGCGTTCCAGCAGCAGTACCGGGAGAAGACAATCACCGAGGAGGGCTTCCACGCAGCCCTGTGGGACTTCCTTGACAATCTCGACAACGGGAGCAGCACTGTCCCGCCGATGCCGGCGACTCTGGTACAGCCGGGTATCTCCGTCAGCGGCTGACGGATCGCAGCAGGACGCTGCATCCGTTCCCAGAACGATCTCCGGCCCGCGAGTACGACCCGAAGAGACCAGGCAGGCTTCTGCACCGGCGTCTGTTCGCGGTCAGCGCCCCTGTGGACGGGCTAGCGCGCCCGTACCTCTTCCGGCAATCGGGCGAGAGAGTAGAGGGGCTCCTCGTGCAGGTCTCAGGCGGTGGTCTTCTGCGATCCGGTTCGGACCTGCCGCACTGCCGGATGTCAGCCCTGAGTTACCGGTGGGCCGCCGAGGAGCGATACCAGGCCTGTTGCCCAGGCTTCGACTTCATCCCACCTGCGGAAGTCGCCAGGCGGTGCCTTGATCATCTTCATGATCTGCCGCGAGACGAAGCCGAGCTTCTGCGGGTCATAGGCGCCGCCGAACAGGCCTTCGCTCACCGGCTTCACCCGCTCGCGAACCGGAGCCAGGTAGGGACCGGCGGTGGCGCGGCCCTTTTCGTCGCAGTCTTTCATCGCCAGGCAGACGACAAACGCCGCGAAAGGCTTTGAGTTGAGGTCGGCCGCGTGTCGGCCCATGAACTTGAGCGCATCCGGGTGCAACCTGCCGGCGTGAACCGCGCTGCCGAGAACGACCCCTCCGTAGGATGAGATGTCACGTACCTCTTTGGCCCGCACCGCTTCGGCCGCGAGGCCCTTCCGGTTGAGGACCTCGGCTATCCGGTCAGCGATGCCGGCAGTGGAACCGGCCCAGGTTGCGTAGGCAACGAGTACCTTTGATGTTGTGTCAGTCATTGTCACCTTTCAGCGTGAATGTTATTGGCAGCGTGCGCGTTGTCAACCGGCGTGAGCCCGCACCCTCACGCACAAGGAAGCGGCCGGGCAAGCCGGCCGCTTCTTCCGTCACTGGTGTCTGCTAGCGATACTGGTCCACGAGGTCATCGGCATAGGCCGCGACCGACGCGGCGAGGTCGTCCACCTCGTTTATGCCGGCATCGACCATTTGGGCCGTGATGAACCGGTGGCCGGGATACCAGACGTAGGAGACCGATATCGCCGAGTTGTAACCCGGGTCGTCCGGGTCCCGCTCCATTGATATGATGTAGAGCTCAAGCCGCGCGTCGGTCTGCGAGTAGACAACCCGAAGTCCTTCGTTGCGAAGCTGCTCGCGGACCGAGTTGGCGAACGCTGAGCCGACGATATCGTCTCCGGTGTAGCGCACGTATACTCCGACCCGGTGGTGCGGGATCCGGATAACGTGAGGGTAGTGGATGGGAGGGTAGTAGATGACCGGGCCCAAGTAGAAGAGGAATCGCCACGAACCGCGGTAGTGCCGGTACCGCCAATGGTCGTGCGGGCCATGCCAGCGGTGTCCGCCGAAATAGTGCGTGGGACGGCGGTCGAACGGGCCGGGACCAGGGCTGCCCTGGTAGCCGCCACGGCCGCCGCGCGGCTTGCGGGGTTCGCCGCTCGTCCGCGGGACGTTGATATCACCCGCTTCGCTCGGCTCGTAGCCGCTCGGCCTCGACTGAATCCGGATGGGCTCGGCCGGGGTGCGGTCCCGCTGTTCGGAAGAACTCGGGGCCTTAACCGTACTCCGTTCAGATTTCCCAGCCTGAGCGTTGCTCGACCTTGATGCGGGAGCCTGGGTGCTTCGGTCTCCGGACTTGGGAGAATGGTCCTCTGCAGGCCGGGACTGGTTCGCCCTGTCCGGCTTCTTGTCTTCGTCGTGCTGCTTGGCCTGGACGGCCGGAGCCTGACTGTCCTTGTCGGACCTGGAATTGTCCGCGACGGCATTGCCTCCGGCCCACGCCGTAAGAACAAATGCCGCCACCGCCAGTACGATCAGCGTTCGTTTGGTACTCCTCATACTCACCTCTTTCGGATGGGTTGTACCTGCCACCCGTTCAGGAATTTCGCCAGCCGTGTCTGCTGCCTGTACGTCACGCGGGCCGGGTGCCACCCGAGACGATGCCTCGGATTCAGCGGCCACGCACTTACCATACCAACCACTTAGACACATACAACTATACCATACCTGCTATTCCGGGAGAAGTGCGGTCCGGTGATCAGTATTCCCGCTGCCCTCGGTCTTCCTTGTTTTCCCCTCTTACGGCCTGCAAGTATTGCTTGACAGAGGGAAAGCTAGGCCGAGAATGAGGCATAAGTGGCCGACCAAAGGCGGCCGTCAGGGGTCCGAGGTAACCGAGAATTGCCCCAAAGGGGCAGAAAGGACTCGTATATGCCGAGAGGACAGGCCCTCATGAAGAGGACCGTGAAGTTGACGCCCGAGATGCAGCCGGTGTTCGGACCGGGCAAGGTCATCAAGGTAAGCGACCTGAACAAGAAGCTCTGGGCCTACATCAAGAAGCACAAGCTGATGACCGGCGAAGGCCCGCTGATGAAGCGCTCCATCAAGGTGACCGCCGAGATGAAGCCGGTGTTCGGCTCCAAGGCGACGATCAAGATCGGCGAGATGATGAAGCTGCTCTGGGTCTACATCAAGAAGCACAAGTTGTTCTAGTTCTTTCAAGACACGGCAACCGGGCTCGGGCGGAGAAGAACCGCGCGGGCCCGGAGCCGTTTTGTGATGAGCGAACGAAGTCAGAATTCAGAAGCCAGAAGCCAGAAGTCAGAAGTACAGGGGCCGGACGAAGGATGCGGTCTACGGAGTGCTGTCTGAGAAGAAGAGCGCGGTGACCGGGATGCGGTCCGGCCCCGGGCCGCAATACGATTCGTGCTCC
The DNA here is from genome assembly GCA_016935295.1 of Caldifarciminota bacterium. Taxonomy (GTDB): domain Bacteria; phylum Hydrothermota; class Tepidihabitantia; order Tepidihabitantales; family Tepidihabitantaceae; genus UBA2258. The sequence goes on from JAFGRF010000139.1 coordinate 6,621, forward strand.
GTGCCGAGGTCAGGGAGTTCGCTGCTTGCGACGGCGTTGCGGTAGTGCTGGTAGGCATCCTCGGCGGACTCCACCGGTATGTGCAGGCCCTGTACGTAGAACCGCTCGATGGTGACCGTCCTACCGGGATACAGCATCGAGACCAGCCGCCGGCAGTAGGTTGCCGGGTCCGACACCTGGAGTTCTCCACGATACGCCACAACGGAGATACCGGATCCTGCGTCGCGCTTCGCGTACTCGGTCGGGCGGTCAGCGTGGTAGAAACGCCAGGGCTCGGCGATGGTCGAGAACAGGCTCTGGTCGGGCAAAGCGGCGTAGTCGGTCGCAAAGAGCCGGTCGAAGAGGAGGCGGAAGCTGTTCACGGGCGAGATTGACTCAGGAATCGGCGACTGGCCGGGGATGTGGTAGGCGTTCAGGATCGCGAACCGCTCAACCAGGTCCTCCGGTGCCGGGTCGTTCCAGTTGAGTACCGAGCCCGGGCCGTGGTCGCCCTGCAGGATGATGACCGGCGGCTGCGGCGAGGCCGCCAGGATGCGTTCGACCATCGTCTTCGTCTTGGCGTTGATGAACTGCAGCTGCGCGCGGTACTTCTCGACATACTCGCGCCGCACCTTTTCCCTGTCTACTGCCTGGAACATGCCGCCCTCGGTCATCGTGAAATAGCCCTGCGGCTCCGTTTTCTCGCCGCGCGCACCGAAGACAAAAGGCGGGTGCGGACTCACGATGTGGCAGAAGACGAACACCGGGCGCTTCAGCCGTGCGGCGTCGGGCAGATGCTCGAAGGCGTAGAGGATACGCTCGCGGTGCAGGTCGTACTGGGACTTCTTCAGGACCCGGTCAAGAAGCAGCGGCAGCGCGGTCGTGCTGATGAAGACATTCTGGAACTCACTGAGAGCCCAGCGCGGGGCGAAGTGGGTGTCGGCGTTCTTCAGATCGGTGCCGGTGTAGCCCGAGGCGAAGGAAACGATCGTATACCCGCGCTGCCGGAGTTCCTTCACGACCCGGCTGTCTCCGATCATGCGGATGAGGCGGGAGCGGTCCTGCGATTCCGGGCCCACCTTGTCGGCCACGAGGTCAAGATAGGTCATGTTGAGTGAAGACGCAAGCGACAGGTAGGTCTGCGAGTAGTTCGACCGGCTGCGTCTCGCGACCTGGAAGCCGCGTGCTTCGAGCCAGTTCGTGAATTCGGAGTTGTCGTGGTCGTAGATTGACTTCAGGATGTCGTTGCGTGCGTACCCGTCGAGGATGACGTAGTAGATGTCGGGCTTCCCGGCGGTCGGCTGCGTTGTACTTCGCGATGCGTCGCGAGACGCCTCCCGGCTGCGCTGCAGTGCCGGGAATCCGGTGACGAGGTTGACCAGAACCAGGGCCAGCGAGGCGAGGTTCAGGAAGATGGTCAGCCCGGCGAACTCCCGGCGCGTCAGGCCGAAGATGATGATGCCGATCAGCAGGATGGCGGCCGCACCGATGCGCGGGAATCCCGGCGGTACATCCTGACCGACCGCGCCGACCACGCGGCCGTAGTTGAAGAACAGGATCAGGAACAGACTGACGATGAGCGCAGCACGCCGGCTGTTGCCCAATACCAGCCGGAGCAACCACCACAGAACGAGCGCAATGACGAGTGAGAGGACGAGAGGGAGTATCAGCTCTCCGGGAGCTACAGGGATCTTCGTCACGTTGTGCGAGTAGAGAAAAAGCGCCGGGACAACGGCGAAGAGGAACTGGTGGAACGGGAAAGGCTGCTTCAGTCCGGCGCGGGGGGCACGACGATCGGGAAGAACTGCGCTCATGGCTGGCGGAGTTCCATCAGGTAGATGGTGCGCTCCGACTCCCTGACCGGGGATGAGGCAAGAGTGACAAAGCGGGAAGCGAAGGCCTGCTCGAATGCCGTCTGCGTGTAGCCGGGGAAGATGTCTTCGCGGGTAGCGAGCAACCGCTGCACCTGTGAGTCCGTCTTGGGCACGAACTCGATGACGAGCGCGCGGCAGATGCCGGCGAGGAAATTCACGATGCGGTCAAAGGGAAGGTTGTTGCCGACTGCCAGGTGATGGACGAGGGCCAGGGCCAGGGCTGCATCGCAGGGACCGCGTTCGATGAGCGATTGGCGCTCGCGGTTCTGCCAGCCGATGGCCGGGCTGGGATTGGTCAGGTCGGAGAGCAGCGGCAGGAGGTTGCGCTTGTCGTGCTTGCGGCAGTCGAGGTAGCTGAGTTCGACGGCTGCCGGGTCGATGTCGAAGGCGATCGTAGGAATGCCGCGGTCAGCAGCGATCCGGCTGAATCGGCCGGTGTTTGCGCCCAGGTCCCAGACGGTCTGTGGTCGTGCTTTTTCCAGATAGTCGGCCGCCAGCTGGGCCTTGTGCTCCAGCGATGCATCGGTGTAGTTCGTGGCTGCGTAGTAGTCGGCCCACTCGGTACCCTCCGGTTTCCACGCGAGCTTCCTCGTGGTCGACTCGAGGTTGTCGATGAGTCCGAGGAACGCCATGCGACTCATCTTGCGGCCCGCGGGTTTGGCCTGCTTGTCGGCGTACTTCTGCTGGGCCTGGGCGTGGAGATGGATGTGCGTGGTCAGGCCGAGATTGAGGCGGGTCCTGGAAGGCAGCAGGTGGCTGGCGAGGTCGAGCGGGATGCCGTCGATGTTCACGCGCAGCAACTGGCTGAGACGAACGTCGGTGTGGCTCATCAGCGCGAGCGGTGCCAGGAGATGCTGACAGAACTGGCGATAGGCGACCCACGGCTCGCCTTCGCGGTAGCGTTCGAACGAGAGCGTGTCGATCATTATCGGCCGGCATCCGCGGAACTGGATGTTGTATGCGCTCGCGTCTTTGAGCGACATGCCGTGTTCAAGCGCCTTCTTCTGTACGGCAAGGGTCGCCAGCGCCGCGTCCTGCAGTTGGCTGAAACACCACTCGTATCCGTAGGAAATGAACGGGATTGTCTCGGGCTCGATGACCAGACTGCCTCCGGCGGACATCTGGCGTTCGGTTGTTTCCACGTGCGGTACCAGCAGCCCTTGCTCGGTCAGTTCGCGGTAGAGGCCCGAGTCCATGAGCTGGCGGTAGTCGGCGCGATAGCTATCGTTCACCTGGCGATAGAGCCGACCGTTGCGGTGGAACAGGAAACCGCTCGGGTCGCGGAACGAACTGGGGACCGACTCGTCAGTGCGCATCTGCGCTATTGTCCTTCTCGGGCTTGAAGAGTCCTTTCACAAAGGCCAGTCCCTTTCTCCAGAAAAACCCGATTGCGAAGAGGCCGCCAAGCAGGCCGCCGATGAGGAATTGCAGCATGTAGCTGCCCGTGCCCGGGTCAAGGTAGCCAAAGGCCGGCCTGAGCAGAATTGGCGAAGCGAGCGCTGCCAGGACGAGTAGTAGCCCGATTCTGGGAAGACGTCGCTTCATCGACGCGGGAATTGTAGCCCAGCGCCTCAGACGTGTCAATCAGTCGAATGGCGCGTCCTTCCTCCGATTGACACGTCCTGGCCGGCGTTCTATCATTCTCAGTGACCTCGCTCCAAGTCATCCGAGACAAGGTGCGTCGGCGACAATACGAGTTCTCCAAGCATGCCGTCGACCAAAGCATCTTGCGTGACGTCAGGGCGAATGAAGTAGAAGAAGCGGTGATGGGTCGCAGCGAATTGATTGAGGACTATCCCGATGATGCCCGAGGGCCATCTTGTCTTATCCTTGGATTCACGAAGTTGGGGCGTCCCCTGCACATCCACGTGAGCTACGCTGACCGGCCCACGCTTAAGGTCATCACCCTCTACGAGCCGGACCCGGACCACTGGGTTGAATTGAGAAAGAGGAAGGACAAATGCTGAGGTAGAAGATGAAAGAGACGATGATTGAGACCGAGGTAACCTACACCCTCGTCTACGAGGGCAAGTTCTACGTCATCGAACACGTGCCCGCCCGGGTGTGCAAAGAAACCGGCGAGGAGTTCTTTGCCCCTGATGCGGTCGAGCGTATCCGCGCCTTGATCAAGGGCAACAAGGCACCTGACCGGATGGTCAGCACGCCCGTCTACGAATTCGCCTGATCCCGGGACTCGAAATCAGGTCTCCGTTGGAGGTGTACTGCGAAGAAGGATAAGTCATTTGACGCCGTCGGCTTCATGCGAGCGGCCAGAGACCGCATGAGCAAGGAAATGAGCGGTATGACGCCGCAGGAGCAGATTGCTTACATCCGCAGAAAGGCGGTAGCGTTGGCCGGCAAGCATGAGCATGCTACGTCACCTGAGCCGGTCGTCGTTTCCGACAAACCGCGTCAGCCCTGAGTATGCGGCGTGACCGCCGACGAGGCTCTGAGGACGCTGGCGCCCGTGATTCGGCGGCGGCGCAAGATGCGGACGAGGACAGCGCGAGTCGCGGCGTGCATTGGCTGACCGGTACATCGCCCTCGCTCCCCGGCCGCGTCCCTCAGCCTTCACCCTTCACTATTCACAATTCACCATTTCCCCGCGTGCGCGTCGGCCTTGACATCAACGTGGATCGGATTCGACTACCTCATGCTGTCGTGCGCCGGTACTGAGGAAGGGGAGTTGGAGTCTGTCCCCGGAGTCCTCCCAGACGCCGGTTGTTGGCTTCGGCCCTCGCCGGAGGTACATTTCGGTACACTACGAGGAGAACTATGGATGCAGTTGCAGCCCGAAATGTGACCGACGTTGAATTGGAGCGGCGGATCGTTAGCGATCCGAAAGTCATGGCGGGGAAACCCGTCGTCCGCGGCACGCGGCTGACGGTTGACCATATTCTGAATCGCCTGGCGCACGGTGACAAAGCTGAAGACATCCTGGCTGAATTCACTTATCTACAGCCAGATGATATCCGGGCCTGCCTGCTGTTTGCGTCCCGGTGCCTTGCAGATGTCTCCTGCCTGTCAATCGCGGCACTGGCGTGATGCGATTCCTGGCAGATGAGTGCTGCGGTCCAGTGGTGGCGAACTGGCTTCGGGAACACGGACACGACGCCCGCCGGGTCGCGGACGTTTCACCCGGGGGATTTCGGGGACACGGTATTTAATTCCCTTGACTTGAGGGCGGGCGGTGTCTAGAATGGGGCATGGCGAGATTTGCACGTGTCGTGGCCGCGCATGTGCCGCACCATGTGGTGCAGCGCGGGAACCGGCGCCAGCCGGTGTTCTTCTCCAATTCGGACTACAAGGCGTATCTGCAGTTGATGAGCGTCTGGTGCGCCGAGGAGCGAGTGGAGGTCTGGGCCTATTGCCTGATGCCCGACCACATCCATCTGGTAGCGGTGCCGGCAAGCGAGCTGGGGCTCGCGCGGGCGATCGGCGAGGCGCACCGGCGGTACACGTCGCGGGTGAATCAGCGTGAGAACTGGCGCGGGTATCTGTGGCAGGGGCGGTTTTCGTCGTGCCCTTTGGATGAGCAGTATCTGCTCACGGCGGTGCGCTACGTTGAGCTGAACCCGGTAAGGGCCGGGCTCGTGGAGCGGGCTTGGCGGTATCCGTGGTCGAGCGCGGGCGCGCACATCCGGAGGAAGGACGACATACTGCTGAGGGTGAAGCCGATGCTCAAGCGCGTTGCGGACTGGCGCGGGTATCTGGCGAGTGAACTCGACAGCACCGATATGGAGATACTGCGTCGTCACACGCGGACCGGCCGGCCGCTCGGGAGTCTCAGGTTCGTGAAGCGGCTTGAGGCGAGGCTGGGCCGCAAGCTGACACCCGAGAAGCCTGGTCCCAAGCCGCACGGGGTGCGCAGGCTGAGGACGCGCTGAGGAAAGGCGCAAGCCTCACGCCCAAAGCCGAACTGAGGATGGGCACAAGCGCAAGCTCAAGCACAAGCGGCTGCACCGCGACTACAAGCCGCGAGCATCAAGCCGCAAGCCCCATAGCCGGGCAGAGCACGAGCGCAAGCACAAGCGGTCGATAGCTCTGGGTGTTGGTCTACTTTAAAGTAGACCGATTGTGCCGACCCGGTGGTCGCGCAAGTAGAAGAGGCGAAAAGGATTAGGTTCAGTTCCACATTCTGCAGTAGGCAGTCCCCTTTACCATGAGCTGTGCAGCCTGGCACGTAGCTGGCCTCGCGGTCTAGTGGGGAGTTGTGCAAGCTGCTCGGGATTCACCAGGGCCCGCAGCCTGGCGGGCTGAGTGGGTCGGAGTCTCGACTGCAGTCTGGTCTGCAGTCTGTCCGGCTGCGTCGCCGGCAGTTCCACATGTTGTCCTGTCCGCTGTCTGGTCCTGAGCCCGGCCTCCAGTCCCGGACGCAGCTCGGCACGCAATAGGTGAGACAGCGGGGCTCGCTGTATGTCAGGCTGTCCGGCGAGGAGCTTGGGAGACTGCCTGTCATACAGCCCGGCCTGCAGTCTGAACGGCGGCTTGGCCGGCACTCTGCCGTGTGCTGGAAACCGGGATACTGAGGGTAGTATCGACCCCTTTGCGGCGAGGAGCAAGGAGGGAGGAGCAAGGAGGGAGGAGCCAGCTCGTAAGTGCAAAGATGAGTTGATGTTAGGCGAGACTTCGCCCTTGCGATTATTCTCTTGCGCTCTTGGGATTGGTGTGTATAATACCTGTGACTTTCGGCGAGGGCTACTACCGCACAATCGTAGGCAGTTGTCCTCGTCCAGTTGGTCTTTTGCTCTTTGACAATTTGGAGAAGAGGCAGGCTGATATTCATCTCAAGCTACTAAGAGCGCATGGTGAATGCCTTGGCAGTTGGAGGCTACGAAGGGCGCAGTCAGCTGCGATAATCGCCGGTGAGCTGCAAACAAGCTTTGACCCGGCGGTACCCGAATGGGAGAACCCGTGCGGAGTAATGTCCGTACATCGCCGAGTGAATCCATAGCTCGGCGAAGCCAACCCGGTGAAGTGAAACATCTCAGTAACCGGAGGAAAAGAAAGAAAACTCGATTCCCTCAGTAGTGGCGAGCGAACGGGGAACAGCCTAAACCGATTCCAGTGTCAAGCCGGCAGGCGTTGCTGGAGCGGTGTAGCGGGAGCGGCTTGGTCTACTGCCGTGAGATCAAGGAGTTACAAAGGTTGTCGGTTAGCCGAAGACCCCTGGAAAGGGACACCAAAGACGGTGATAGTCCGGTAGGCGAAAATTGACAACTCTCCTGGCCGTTTCCCAAGTACCACGGAGCACGAGAAATTCCGTGGGAATCCCGGACGACCACGTCCCAAGGCTAAAAACTACCAACTGACCGATAGTGCACTAGTACCGTGAGGGAAAGGTGAAAAGAACCCCTGGCGGGGAGTGAAATAGAACCTGAAACCATGTGCTTACAATCAGCGGGAGCCAGCCGAATCCTTTCCGCAAGGTTTGGGTCCGGCGGTGACCGCGTGCCTTTTGCATAATGATCCGGCGAGTGTGCGTATGCAGCAAGGCTAAGGTTCAATGAACTGTAACCGTAGCGAAAGCGAGTCCTAATTGGGCGTCAGTTGCATGCGCCCGGCCCGAAACCCGGTGATCTACCCATGGCCAGGTTGAACTCTCGGTAACACGAGAGGGAGGACCGAACCGGTGAACCTTGCAATATTCTCGGATGAGCTGTGGGTTGGAGTGAAAGGCTAATCAAACCGGGTGATAGCTGGTTCTCTCCGAAATGCCTTGAGGGGCAGTCTGTCGCGTTCAGTTGCGGAGGTAGAGCACTGGATGGGCGCTCTCTCACAATGTGAGAGAAAACCCGACCAAACTCCGAATGCCGCAACTCCAGAGCGATGGAAAGAGGCTATGAGCTCTAAGGTCCATGGCCGAGAGGGGAATAACCCAGACCGCCGGCTAAGGCCCCGAAGTGTATGCTAAGTCGAAAAAGAGGTGAGACTACTCAGACAGCTGGGATGTTGGCTTAGAAGCAGCAATCATTTAAAGAGTGCGTAACAGCTCACCAGTCGAGTGGTTTTGCGCTGAAAATTTATCGGGGGTCAAGCATACCGCCGAAGCCGCGGATTCGTAGCAATACGAGTGGTAGGAGAGCGTTCTGTTGTAGGTCGAAGGCGTCGGGCGACCGGCGCTGGACGAAACAGAAGTGATGATGCCGGAACGAGTAGCGTTAAATCAGGTGAAAAACCTGGTCACCGAAAGCCCAAGGTTTTCTGGGGAAGGTTAATCCTCCCAGAGTTAGTCGGTACCTAAGCCGAGGCTGAAAAGCGTAGGCGATGGAAATCCGGTCAACATTCCGGAACCACCTTGGCGCCGTTACGAGCTAAGGGGTGACGCAGAAGGAAAGGCCCGGCCCCGTGTTGGATCGGGGTCTAAGCCATGGCGATGGGGCGTAGGCAAATCCGCGCCCGCAAGTCGCTGTGGCGAATGGGACGCCCCCGCAAGGGGGCGGAACCGGGCCGGCCCGACTGCCGAGAAAACCCTCTGTGCCAGGCGTCCGGGTGACCGTACCGTAAACCGACACTGGTGGGCGAGGAGAATATCCAAAGGTGCTCGGGTGACCTCTTGTTAAGGAACTCGGCAATCTAGCCCCGTAACTTCGGAATAAGGGGTGCCGGCTCTAAGCCGGCCGCAGTGAAGTGGCACTACCGACTGTTTAACAAAAACACAGGTCTCTGCTAAGCCGTGAAGGCGATGTATAGGGACTGACACCTGCCCGGTGCCGGAAGGTTAAGGAAGGGGGTCAGCCGCAAGGCAAAGCTCTCGACCGAAGCCCCGGTAAACGGCGGCCGTAACTCTAACGGTCCTAAGGTAGCGAAATTCCTTGTCGGGTAAGTTCCGACCTGCA
>JAFGRF010000140.1 GCA_016935295.1 Caldifarciminota bacterium
CGGGGCCACCGGGAGCACCGGGGAATCCGCCCGGGCCACCCGGTACGCCGGGCACGCCAGCGCCTTCAGCAGGCTGGGTGCGCTCGATCGGTTGGTCGACCACGCGCCAGTCAATCTGGATGTTGATATCGGCAAGCTCGGCCAGATAGTTGATGATCTCGTTGAGGTGGACGCCCTGCTGCGGGTCACCGTAGTCGAGGAATTCGATGGTCGATTCGAGCGCATCCTCAATACGGCTGCGCTTGGCGGAGATCTCGGGCACATTCTCCTCCGCGACCTCGACGGGCAGCTTCCACGGCTTGATGCCCTTGGCATTGGCGCCCTCGGGCAACTGCTTGGTCTGTTCAATCATGGCGCGCTGGCGGGCACGGTCAATCTCGATTTCCTGGCCCGTGTCCTGCCGCTCGATGTCCCAGACGCCTTTGGTCGCCTCACGGTAACCATGAGTGGCCGTCTTGTTGTTGGGGTCGATGAGCAGGGCGTCTTCGAACAGCTTCTGGGCGCGTTCGTACTTCTTGTTCTCGAGGTAGAATTGACCATCCTCGATCAGGCTGCGCAACCGATTGACACGGACTTCTTCAATGGAGAGCGGGGCCTTGCCTGGCTCACCGGTTGGAATGGACTGCGGGTCAAGGGTTTGGAAGGCTGGAACGGCGACCGGATTCTCGCCGGCGGCTTGCATCCGCAATTTGGCCTCTGACTTGGCCTTGAATACCGCGGCCTGCTGATGACCCGGGTCGATCGCCAGTGCGCGCGTGAACTGTTCGAGCGCTTCGCTGAACAGCCCGTCGCGGTATAGGCGCACCCCTTCCTGGAAGGCGCTCTCGGCGGGGGGCAGGGGGACCCCGGGCGTAACGTCACCGGCCTCCGGAACACCTTCGACGACGGGAGGCGGATCGGCCACAGTGGCCGGTTCGACCGGCTCCAGCGTCACCGGCTTCTCAGGCGCGAGGGCGCCTGCGTCCTGCGCGGTGGCCGGCAGACCCGACAGCACCACAAGCACTCCCGCAAGGGCTGCCGATACACCCCAAGCGGCCCGTGTCCGCGGCTTCCGTGTTTTCATGACGAACTCGCCCTCCCGCTCATCCGGTTGCAGTCAACGGTTGGTATACCAGACCCAACCCCTTCCATCAACATGACCCATGCTCCGCACGCCATCAATCACTGCATGTGAAGCGTGTACATACGGTTATACTGATCGGACCAGATATCGACCGACTGGTTGTCGGGATCGATCCGCTCGAGCCGGTAGTTCTCGAACAACTCCCCTTCCGAGTATCGCCCCCGATTGCGATTCTGCGTAATCAACTCGGCGCGGTACTCACCTTCACGCCATGGCACGATGCGCACCAGGCGAATGCCCAACTCCTCCGGGGCCGCGTTGCTGCTCTGCTGCGCGGCGGCCGGTGAACTGTAGACCGTAAACGGATTGCGGCTGACCAGCGCACCTGTGTCCGGCTGCGAAAGCGGGGCCGGCATCGGCGGCGGCTCCGGAGGCGGATTGTCCTCGGGATACATGCCCCTGGGCGGCTGCACCGGCGGCCCTTCGATTGCTTCCGGATTCACCACGTCGTACACGCGCACGCACAGGAACACGACGAGCGCCCCCAGCACCAGCCGCTCCTTAGCATACCAGACCCACGTTCCGGCTTTTCTAAGTTGCTCCACTCGGACCCTCTCCTACCCGGAGACCCGTCTCCCTATCCCCCGCAACACCCTAGAAGGGCCACAGCTTCTTCCACCACGACTCCTTGCGCTGGACCATGCGCGGCGGCCCACCGGGCCCGCCGCCCGGTCCACCCGGCCCAAAGCCGAAGTCCATCATGAACGGGTCCTGGAACCCGGGACCCGGAGCCGCGGCAGGCCGGGCACCCCGTACCTGGGCCCGCGCACCCTCAATATAGGTCGCTTCGGTGATAATCATCGCGACATTCAGCAGCGGGTCGGTCGACCCCACGAGATTGCTGTTGGTCACCTGAATGGCGTCCACGGACGTATACTGCTGGATGTCGCTGGTGCGTTCATTGACGAACTTGACCAGGTTGGCCATCGTCATCTGAAACCGCAACCCAGTCGTCCGCATGCGCAGAATGCCAAGTTCCGTTCGCTGCGGCCACAAGTTCACCTCGTAGATGGGATTCGCCCCGGCATCCATCAACCCACGGACGATGCTCTGTCCGTACTTGATGGTCCGCAGCCATTCCACCACTTCCTCGTTGCTCACCGAACGATTCGTCAGCTCTCCGGGACGCGGCGCTCCCCACGTCTGCTGGTAGTCCACCATGATACCGCGCCGGTACACGTCCTCGAGCATGGCGTTCATGGCCTGGCCAAATTTCTCCTCATAGTAGAATTTGGCCAGCACCTCTTCGGGGACGGGGTCGACATCCATCGCATCGCCGACCTGAAAGAAGGACTTGCGGTCATCCACAGCGTTCTGCCACGGCTGAACGCGCTGGCGCCACTCGTCAAGAACGACCTGCGGCTCAGTACCCGAGAACACGTCGTTGAAGTGGTTGTACTTGTCCAGAAGCTGGTTGTAAAAAGCCTCGTCTTGCTGGTACTTCTCAAGCGTCGGCTCATAGTAGAACTTGTAGACGCCGAACCCGCCTCCGGCGACCACGAGCACCATCAGGATGCCGATAAGAGCCTGCCTGTTCATGTCTGCCCCTTGGCGGCCATTGCTCTGTGCGTCCCCCTGCCCATCACATCATGAACGGGTCGAATCCGCCCGGCCCGCCCGGCCCACCGGGGCCTTGTTCCGGCGGGGCCGTCAGGTCGACCGCCTCGCCAGCGAACTGCACATCGATTCGGAACTC